>NZ_CAWMYC010000151.1:0-48543 GCF_963872035.1 Scytonema sp. HK-05 | reverse complement strand
GTGATTTGAGGAAGCCCACACTATACCGCTTACGGTTAGTGTGGGAGGATGTCACCCAGGTATCCAAACGTTTGGCGATATTCGCCTCTCACAGCAGGCATTAGCTGATGCCAGTGGTTCACTAGGCGGCTCGATTGCGGTGCAAGGTAATCGAGTTTCGTTGACCGATGGCTCACTTGTGTTAATTCAAAATCAAGGTGAGCAAGCGGCGGGAAGTCTGCGGGTCAATGCTGCCGATTCTTTGGAACTCAGTGGAATCAGCCCTAGTGGTCAGTTGAGAGGTGGGTTGAATACTGAAACAATCGGCAGTGGGCGGGGAGCCGATATTGCCGTGTCAACCCGCCAACTTTTGGTTCGAGACGGCGCAGGAATCTCTACTCCCTCCTATGGTGCAGGTCGCGCAGGAGATGTAACAGTTGCCGCTGCTGATTCAGCACAATTGATTGGATACACATCCAATTTCGTCAGTACCATCAACGCTTTCGCTGTCAGTTCTGGAAACGGAGGAAATATCACGCTATTCACCCAACGCTTAAGCCTTCTCAACGGAGCCATCATTACATCTGGCGCAGATACAGGTAGTGGCAATGGAGGAGATGTGACGATCAATGCAACTGAATCGGTAGAACTGATTGGAGTAGGGACGTCCACACTCAGTAACGTGAGTTCCACTTCTAGCTTGAAAAGCACTGGAAATGGTGGAAATGTGACAATCAACACGTCCAAGCTGGTGGGTCGCGACGGAGGAAGCGTCAGTGCTTTGACCTTCGGGACGGGGAGAGCGGGGAGTGTCACGATCAACGCCACCCAATCAGTAGAATTCAGCGGTATCGGACAACTTCCTCTTACCCGTATTCTCTTTCCCAGCCAGGTGAGTGCTTCTGCCCAACTTCTTCCACCAAGTGTGTTTTTTCCCAACCCACCTATCCCCAATCAAAACTCTGGCGACGTGACCATCAACACGGGACGCTTAAGCGTGACCGATGGCGCAAAAGTGGATGTGAGTCATGAAGGCACCGCCAGCGCGGGCACCTTACGCATTAATGCCAACTCCATCGTGCTCGATCGCGGCGGCACGATTACTGCTGCAACCGCATCCGGGGAAGGGGGCAACATTGACCTCAACGTGCGAGATTTCATCCTGCTGCGAAACAACAGTCCGATTACAGGTTCTGCGGGTGGCACGGGCAATGGTGGCAACATCAGGATTAATACATCCTCACTCGTCGCCGTTCCCAATGAAGATAGTGACATCCGTGCCAACTCTGTGAACGCTCGTGGCGGTAACGTAACGATTAATGCGAATGGCATCTTTGGCACTCAGTTTCGCCCTCAAGATACTCCTAGTAGCGACATCACCGCCACTGGAGCCAGTTCTGCTCAAAGTGGCACCGTCCAACTCAACATCGAACGACTTGACCCCACCTCCGGCTTATTCCAACTGCCCACGACTGTCGTTGATGTATCCCGCCTGATTGCGACTGGCTGTCCTGCTGACGAAGGCAATTCCTTCGTTATCACCGGGCGGGGTGGCTTACCGCCCACTCCTGAGCAAGAATTGGACGATGATGCCGAGTGGCAAGACCGACGCAGGTTAACAGTTGGTCAGCAAAACGAAAAGCTGCCCACACCCCAAACGCCAGCCACTCGCACCCCAAACCGTTCGGGGTTCGGCAAGCTCACCCGAGCCGCAGAGTTCACGGCGAAGCCCAAATCCTACACCCCAATCATCGAAGCAACCGGATGGCAGAGAACTCCCACCGGAGAAATCATCCTAGTTGCCACCACACCTGATCCAACGGTGCAACATCCGTTGAAGCAGCCAGTTAACTGCAAAAGCAGGCAGTAAATTGCTTACAGCGCTTTTCAAGTAAATAAACCACTCTGTAGGGGCACGGCATAGAACAACCGTTATATAATTCCTACCCAAAGCTACCCATTACTCGAAATATCTAGCTTGGGCTTCGATTAATTCCTGCTTCACTCTGGTAACGTCGGCGTTATCCAGTCCACAGGCTCTCACCGACTAACTGCCGGATGCGTACAAACTTAGATTGATGGCTGCGTTTAAATCGCGGTCAATGACAAAACCGCAATGCTCGCATTCAAACACTCGCTCAGACAAAGTGAGTGAATATTTTTTGTTTCCACAGTTTGAGCAAGTTTTGGAACTTGGGAACCATCTATCAATCACGATAAGTTTGGAACCATACAGTTCACACTTGTAAGTTAATTGACGCCGAAACTCAAAAAATCCCATACCTTGAATGCTTTTCGCCAGTTTATGATTAGCCAACATTCCTGATACATTGAGGTCTTCAATCACTATCGTGCCGTGGTTCTTAGCAAGCAATGTTGTCAACTTGTGTAGTGTATCTTTACGGATGTTAGCTATCTTTTTGTGCAATCTAGCAATTTGTAATTGCGCTTTCTTCCAATTAGCTGAACCGATAACTTTATGCCGATTCAACCACTGCATCCTGGATAACTTGGCTTCATACTTTCGGTAAGACTTTGAAAGAGCGATTACCTCACCAGTAGACAGTGTGGCAAGGTTCTTAACACCGAGGTCAACGCCTACAACGTTGCTGTTGCTTTGTTCGCGATGTTCTACATCAAATCGGAAACTGATAAACCATCTGTCCGCCTGCCTGCTGATTGTGCAAGACTTTGTTAATACTTGAGGTAGTCGTTCATAGGTTTTGAGAACACCAATCACAGGTACTTGGATTTTGTTATTGCCAAGAATTTTGAGTGTACCTTCAAGCGTAAAAGAGTCGCGTTTACCTTTTTTCTTGAATTTTGGAACGCCAGATGTTTTATTGAAACAGCGTTTCCATGATTCACGCAAAGCCATCAATGCTTGTTGTGGTGTAGATTTACTACATTCGTAGTACCATTCATGTTCTGACTTCACTAATGCTACTAACCATTTGTGAAGGTCAATCGCAGTAGGGAATTTGATTTTGGAATCAGGATTTGCTTTGTTATGCTCAAGAATCTGCTTGGTTAAAGCTAGTCCCCAGTTCCATGCGTGACGAGCTACTCCACAATGCTTTACCAATGCTGTACGTTGGTGGTTGTTTAGTTTCAGTTCTGTTTTGAATCCGAGTAGCATGGTAAACCTTTAATCCATTCTCTGAGTGCTTGCGATTTGTTCCATCCTTGACTTTCCGCATAAGCTTCAAGCTTTTTTAATTCCTGTTCAGTTAACAATACTTTTAACCATCTATCTCTTTGCGGCATAATCCTTTGTTCTAGATAATAGTCATAGTATGCCTATACGATGACTATGATAAGAGTAGTAAAAACCGCACAGAAACCGAACAAATATTAAAAAGCTACCCAAAAATGACTAGCAATGGGTAGCTTTGTCTAGGAATTAAGTTACAGTTTCTAACCCCTACAAAAATCTGTGGTTCAATAGATATCTCCAGAAATTAATTTTGCGTTGTCTACAATCCTTGTAGAGACGCGCCATGGCGCGTCTCTACATTGTTTTTCACTCCTATGTCTAATTAACTGAAAATAGCTGTAAGTTGAAGCTAACTTACTTATCTTGCATGGTCTTATTGTGCAAAACTTAAGATAATGATACTCACAAGAGCGAAGAACAGACATCTGCTGATGTCAGCACAAAGAGTGTGTATACACATTTGGCTCGCAACTTTGAAATGCTGCATTTCGCCATTTCAACTAAGCTAGCGGCAATCATCACGAACACAGGCAATCATCATGGCGTTCAAGCGGGGATTGCCAATTGGTAAAAGCGCGATTGCTGCTATGCAAGCCATTGGCAAGGGAGCGCCCGCCTTCACAGCGATGCTCCTCAGGAGCATCGCATCGAACAATCCTTATGCTGGAGGCAAGACAAGATGAGCAGGTGGCATCTAAATACATCGGTTTTGATGGGCAGTGCTGTGTGGGTACTCGGTTGTGTTCAACCGATCGCAGCTCAAGTGATTCCCGATAACACGCTGCCAGCAGCAGAGCAAACGCAAGTCTCCGGCAATCCCAATTTCCAAATTGACGGCGGCGCAAGGCGGGGTGGCAATCTGTTCCACAGCTTTCAGCAGTTTTCTGTCCCCACTGGCGGTACTGCCTTCTTCAACAATGCCGCCGATGTGCAGAACATTTTCAGCCGCGTCACAGGTGGGTCAATCTCTAATATTGATGGCTTGATTCGGGCAAACGGTACTGCCAATCTATTTTTGCTCAACCCGAATGGCATTCTGTTTGGTGCAGGTGCTCGACTCAATATTGGTGGCTCATTTATTGCCAGTACTGCCAACAGCATCAACTTTACTGATGGCTTTCAGTTCAATGCCACGAATCCTCAAGCTGCACCTCTGCTAACAATCAGCGTTCCCATTGGTTTGCAATATGGAAGCAACCCTGGAAGGCTTCAGGTACAGAGGTCGAATCTACAAGTAAATCCCGGTCGAACCTTAGCACTACTTGGAGGAAATGTCAGTCTAGAGGGAGGGCAGCTCCTGAATCCGGGAGGTCAAGTCGAGTTGGTAGGAGTGGCGGGAACGGACACCCTGGGGCTGAATGGGGATGGCGCTAACCTGAGTTTAAGTGTTCCTGAAAGTGTAGCACTTGCCGATATATCCCTAACCAATGGCTCACTCGTGGATACCCGTGCTACCGGCGGTGGGAGTATTGCCATTAGTGCTCGGAACTTAAATCTGTCGGAAGGCAGTCAACTGCTGGCAGGGATTTCCGGCGTGGGTTTACCCAACACCCAGGCAGGGAATATTGAAATTAATGCGACAGGGACAGTCACAGTAACAGGAGACGGCAGCAAGATTGCCAATGAAGTGGAATTGGGAGCTGTAGGCAATGCTGGTAACGTCAATATCACCGCCGAGTCGCTTTTCGTAACAAATGGTGCTCAACTGCTTGCCAGCACTAGAAGTCAGGGAAATGCAGGCAATTTCAATATCACCACTGGTTCTCTTGATTTTAAAAATGAATCTTTATTAGTTGCCAACGCCAAGGAAGAGGGAAATGAGGGAAATGCAGGCAATATAACGATTAACGTTCGCGATGCTGCCACATTCGACTATGGAGTTAGGGTATATACCGATGTCACAGGGAAAGGTCGAGGAGGCGACATCAACATTACCGCTGGGTCACTTGCCATAACAAATGGCTCTCACATGCTTGCCAGCACCGCAGGTCAGGGGAATGCAGGCAATTTCACTATCACCACTGGCTCTCTTCTTGTTAACAATGAATCTTTCTTCGCTGCCAGCGCGAACGGACGGGGAAATGCAGGCAGTATAACTATCAATGCCGGTGGTCCCGTCTCAATTGAGTATGGAGCTAAGCTATATACCGATGTCAATGCACCTTATTTATCTAACGTTGCCAAACAACCGGTAAAAGGTAACGGAGGTGACATAAACATTACCGCTGGATCGCTTGTGGTCAGATATGGTGGTCAACTGGTTGCCAATAGCTATGGAGACGGGAATGCAGGCAATATCTCCATCACCACAGGCTCGCTTTCTGTCACCAATGAAGCTTTTTTAACCGCTAGCGCGAATGGACGGGGAAATGGAGGCGATATAACCATTAACGCTAGTGGTCCCGTCTCATTTATTGATGGAAGTAGCGCATTCAGCAATCTTGGATTTTGCCAAACCAACACTATCGGATGTAGCACCAGCACCGACACGGTAACAGGTAACGGCGGTAACATTACCATCAATGCGTCATCTCTCAACCTGATTAACGGCTCTTTCTTGGCTACTGGAGTTGGTGATAATTTTCTAAACAGAAAGGCGCAGGGGAGTGCCGGAAACATATCAATCCAGCTAAGAGATGGCCTCTCCCTAGACCAGAGCTATATCACTAGTCGGGTTTTTGCTAATGGTATCGCTAATGCTGGAAACATCGACATTCGAGCTGGGTCTGTCTCCTCTTCTCAGTCTTTGATTTCTGCCAGCACTCAAGGACAGGGTGATGCTGGCGGGATTTCCGTGTTAGCTACAGATTCAATCGTCCTAAACGATAGCGATATCTCCACTGCCGTGCAAGAAGGAGCAATTGGCAACGCCCGAGGGATTAATATAACAGCGCGATCGCTCACGTTAACTAACGGTGCTCAATTGAATGCGGTCACCTCAGGAGAAGGAAATGCAGGTGATATCCTCATTAATGCATCTAATAGTGTCAGTGTTTCTGGGACTAATACGACAGCTCCTCCCATAAAACTTTTCAATTACACTCCACCTAGATTTACATCCCCTCCAGAGTTTGTCGATGGAGTTTCTAGCGGTATATTCACCAGTACCAATTCCTCGGGAGTTGGCGGCAAGATCGAGGTAAACACAAGTGCTTTTAGCGTTTCAAACAGTGCGGTCATTGATTCTCGGACTACAGCTAATGGCCCAGGAGGAGCAATCTTTATCAATACGAATACGTTTGAAGCAATATCGGGTGGGCAGCTAACTGCCATTACGTCTGGTAATGGAACTGCGGGTAACATCACCCTTAGAGCGACTGACACTGTAAAAATAGCTGGCAGCGATCCATCCTACTCGGCGCGACTGGCTCAATTCGGTTCCGAAGTCGATATTTACAGTAAACCGAGAGTGGAAAGTATTGGTGCAGCCGCTGGGTTGTTTGCAAATACAGAACCCTCTTCCGCAGGGCGCGGAGGTAATATCCAAATTACGGCTGGGCAGTTAACTGTTCAAGAGGGTGCCCGCTTGGTGACTAGCACTTCTGGTAGCGGACGGGCAGGAGACGTCACACTCAATGCCCCAGATATCCAACTGTCTGGTGCTGCCAGTGGGCTATTCGCTCAGACCACCACTGCTGCCGATGCAGGCAACCTCACCATTCAGCCACAGGGGAACGGGCAACGTGTCCGGGTGAACCTTCAGGATGGGGCACAAATCTCTGCCTCCACCTCTGGCAGTGGTCGTGGGGGACAACTGACCATTACCGCTCCCAATTCAATTACGCTCACAGGGGATGGTTCGGTCATTGCGGCTGGAACAGGTGGCAGTGGTGCGGGTGGCAACTTAACTCTCACAACCGACACCCTCAACATCCAAAACCAAGCAGAAGTGACGGTCAGCAGTTCCGGCACAGGCAGTGCCGGTTCCTTGTTCGTGAATGCCAATCAAATCTATCTCGACAACCAGGGCAGAATTCGGGCAGACACAACGGGCGGTGGGGGAGATATCATTCTGCGATCGCCCCTAATTCTCTTACGAAACGGCAGTAACATCACAACCAACGCTAAGGGCAGCAACATTCCCGGTGGGAACATCGCGATTGATACCCGGTTTCTCGTGGCTGGCAAGAGTGAAGATAGCAATATCAGCGCCAATTCTGAAGATTTTCGCGGTGGGAATGTCAGCATCAATGCCTATTCGATTTTTGGCATTCAACCGAGTCCTCAACCCACCCCCAGTAGCGACATCACCGCCACGGGAGCGACCGATACCTTAAGTGGCACGCTTGATGTCACTACAGCAGGAATTGACCCGGCGGCTGGTTTAGTTGAATTACCGACTGACTTTACCGACCTGTCGCGGTTGATTGCTACTCGCTGTCCTGCTAACGAAGGCAATTCCTTCGTCATTACTGGTCGCGGTGGCTTACCGCCCACTCCTGAGCAAGAATTGGACGATGATGCCGAGTGGCAAGACCGACGCAGGTTAACAGTTGGTCAGTACACCCCACAGCTGCCCACACCCCAAACGCCAACCACTAACATCCCAAACCCCAAATCTTACACCCCAATCATCGAAGCAACCGGATGGCAGAGAACTCCCACCGGAGAAATCATCCTAGTTGCCACCACACCTGATCCAACGGTGCAACATCCGTTGAAGCAGCCAGTTAACTGCATTGGCAGGCAGTAAACTAGACTTCTTGCATTCATTCCAAAAAAAAGAATAATGAACCACGCATGGGACAGAGATGGAACCTACATTCCCCAATCTTGTCTATTGTTCAATACGGTTTAGATAAGACTAGAACCCTTATCAGGAAGACAATGTAGAGACGCGCCACTCTCGTCTCTACACGCATGATTTTTTACACATCAACCTTAAGTGAACCACAGATTTTCCTAGGGACACAGCACTGCCCATTGGTGCTAGCTTAAGCTAAAACCCTTCTAAAATCTTATTTCGGTGGTCTAAGCAGGAAATGCGGTTGGGGAGGCTAGTACCGCTGCGCGGAAGTCAAAAGTCAAAAGTCAAAAGTCAAAAGGCTGATTCTGTGGGCTTTTCGCTGCTTTTGAATGGTAGCTTTATTTCCGCCGTCGTGTACTAGTAACGCAACTTAGGGAGGCAGAGGCTCCCAATGGTATTCCCAGCCAGAGACTGGGAACAAGACAACCCTAGCTTTAGCTTGCGCTAAAACCTCCCCTCCCCGCTTGCGGGGAGGGGATTGAGGGGTGGGGTAATACCAACGTGGAATCAATGGTTAAACATTAAGTTGACACGCATAGGAACTACCCATTGGTGTCAACTTAAGCTAAAAATTTTTCCTGACAAGCATTTGAGCATTTTTCTATGTACCAGTCAAAATCAAAAACGCTCACCTTCTTGATGTGAGCGCAAGTTTAGCGATTGTGATGATTGTAGTCAGCCGCTGGACGTGGTTGTGTAGAGCAACGGCTTTCGGTGCAACTCATTAACACCTTGGAATGCACTTAATATTAATAGTTAGAGCGGTTGCCTGAGGTGCCCACGACATCACGGTTACTATAAGCTACAGATTCATCAGCTTTGCGGCTCTTGCGACCAAACAGACCAAACAGACCGAGCAAGCCCAACAAACCCCAATCGCCATCCTGATAATTTCCATCAGTTGCAGAGCGCTCTGTATTGGTAGTTCTAACAGTGCCATCGGGAGTGGTAGTTGTTTGGGCAGAAGCAGGCAGAACAGCAGGTAGGGTAGCTAAACTGAGGGCTAGAGCGCTAATACCCAAAACTTTAGAGACATCAAAGCGTTTCACGTTCAAATTCCTCAATTCAATGATTGCAAGTATTTAATGACATCTTATTAAGTTCCACTCAAGCCAGAATCAATCCTTGGCTGGAAACCTATATCTGCTTGAAGTTGCATCTGTATGATCAAAAAATACCTCGTAAGGAATGACGCCTTTTAGAATCAACCTCTTCCAGTCATCCATCAGTATAGAACAACACAGACATCAGGAGAAATACTGCCTTGGTGCGTTCTGATCTCGTATCTAAGCCCCATGAAAAATCGATTTTTGCAAGAGATACGATGAACTTTGTTCATAAGCGTTGGATGAAAATGTTTCTTCCCCGTTCTGCCTTATTTCCAAGTGAAGTCTAATCTAGAAGACAGTAGTAACAGAAAAATAGATTGTATCTTTAAAGACTTAAGTTAATCGGTGAAAAGATTATTTTTCACAATTATTCAAGATTGATATTATAATTGATAATAAAAGAATAATGCAGCAATTAATACTAACTAACAATATTTTTTGATTTCCTACAGACGTTTGGGATTTACTGATTTCAAGGATGTAGTTAATATAACTTCTTAGTTTATAGGAAGAATAGCATCACTATGAAAGCCAAATTATTTGCAAATATGCTAATTGCCAATGCGATCACGAAGTGGGCGCTCTGCGGCATCGCTCTAGGCAGCATCGCTACTATGAGTCAGCCCAGCTATGCTCAAACAAATATATACTTTTGTGGTATAAATAGGGACGGCGTACCAACGACGTATGCGCGAACCGCAACAGGAAGGAAAATTCCAGTCATTAGCTGGCAAAGAAATTGGAACAATAAATTTTCTGCAAAAGAACGCTGTGAGGTCGTCTCTGCCAGATTTCAAAATGCTTCGGTTAACGGTGTGCTGAATTACCTGACAACTGGAAATATGAATGGTCAAAAGGTTTTGTGCGCCGCGAGTCGATATGGCGGTACTTGCAGCCTTTTGCTACTCACACTTAGGGCAGATGACGATGCTGGTCAAGTGATTGAAAATCTCAGGCAAATGGGTTACACCGCTAGCGGTCCGATTGTTCAATCAGATGATAACTCTCCCCAAGTTTATATTGACATGAATCAGTTACTACGAGAAGAACCCGCTAACGCCGCTAAGTAGGATATTCTGGTTTAAATACATCAAAGAATGCATAGTTCACCATCGGGAAATAGGAAAACAAGGACAATGACCCTGTGTATTTAAAAATTTCAAATTCAAAAAACAATTTTGAATTGTGAATTTTGAATTTTGAATTCCCCCTAGGGCTGATCCCTATTTCCCGAATCACTAAATTGACACTCATGGGACATGGGCAAATGGATTGTCGGTTACTGACTTTGGTCGTCTGGGTAGGCGCGTTATGGATGCTGCCAGTACAAAGTCTTTATATCAGTATTTCTGCCCCCAACCTTTATGCACGGCAGCAAATCTCCCAGTTATCCCAAGAGCAACTGCAGAAGCTAGCTCAGTCCATCACTGTCAAAATTATCTCTGGAGAAAAGGGCGGTTCGGGGATATTGATTCAAAAAGACGGTTCGCTGTATACAGTTTTGACAAGTCAGCACGTCTTAGAAGCCGGGAAACCCCATCTGATTAATACACCCGATGGTCAAAATCATCCAGCCCAGTTGGTCAAAGATGTAAATTATGATAACAAGGATTTGGTTTTATTGCAGTTTCGTGCTCTGGGTAACTATACCGTAGCTTCCTTAGGAAGTTCATCAACCTTAAAAGAAGGTGATGAAGTATTTGCTGCGGGGTTTCCCTTTGAAGAGGATTCATCTAGTTCAAGGCAGTTTGTCACGCATCCCGGACGTATTTCTCTGTTGCTAGAACGCTCCTTGAAAGGGGGCTACCGGATTGGATATACCAATGAAGTTGAAAAAGGCATGAGCGGCGGACCAGTGCTCAATAGTGATGGTAAAGTCATTGGTATCAATGGCATCCATGCTCAGCCTTTGTGGGGCGATCCGTATGTGTATGAAGATGGTTCCCAGCCTAATGATGCTTTGCGCGAACGGATGCGGCGCTCGAGTTGGGGAGTTCCTATTGAGATATTATCTCAGCTAGATCCCCCAATTATTCCACCAGAAAACCCGCAAGCAAGGAATACAGTTCCTAAATCGACAGCCACATCCACGCCGTTGGTGGCAACTCTGGTTAACAATATTGCCAAAGAAATTACAGTGTTAATCAGTTGGCAAAACAGTCATGGCTCGGGGGTAATTGTTGCCAAGGAAGGTAACACATACTATGTTCTCACTGCTGGTCATGTGGTACGAGGTAAGAACGACTTAAAAGTCGTAACTCCGGATGATCAGGAGTATGCAGTAAACACTAACACCATCAAAACTTGGGAAGGAACAGACTTAGCGCTGTTGCAGTTTACCAGCAACCAAAGTTACCAAGTCGCTACCCTAGCTGACTATGACTTAGAAAACGAAGACAGAGTGGTTTTTGTGTCTGGGATGCCCGCATCAAAAGAAGCTACCACAAAACCAAACCGTCAGTTTAGTGCTGGATTGCTGTACGGTGGAGGAATTGATCGCGCCAAGGATTCTCGTTCTTTTGCTTTTGGTTATGAACTGGTTTATACCAATTCTACTGATAAAGGGATGAGTGGCAGCCCAGTGTTAGATAGCTTGGGTCGAGTGATTGGGATTCATACAGCAGCCGAAGGAGAACCAACGTTAATTAAACAAAAAACTGGTGAGGAACGCGAAATCCAACTGGGTTACAGCTTGGGTGTGCCTATCCGTAGCTTTTTGGCACTGGTACAGCAGGAAAAATCCCAGATCAAGTTCAAAAAGCACACCACAGTACCACCGCGATTGACCGATCCACAACAAGACGCAATTATCACATCTGCTCTGAATGTAGCATCACCCGGTAACAGCCGTGATGAATTTGAGTGGCTCAGTTATGGTAATAAACTATTGCGATCGCAGAAATATGAAAAAGCAGTAGATGCATTTGAGCAAGCAATTCAAATCAAACCAAACTTGTCTCAAGCTTGGTATGCACGCGGACGCGCACAGCGTCTACAGCAAAAATATAAAGAAGCACTGCAATCTTTCAACAAAGCAACGACATATAATCCAACATACGATCCAGCGTGGCGTGAGTTGGGCGATACGCTTTTCGCCTTGAATCGATACGAAGAAGCACGCCAAGCGCTAGAAAAGGTGATTTCACTCAAGCCAGATGAATTCATCGCTTATCGAGGACTATGCAATGTCTTGGGCGAATTAGGGAATTACCCAAAAGCGATTCAGGCTTGCGATCAAGCGATTAAAATCAATCCCCAGCCTTTGCAGTACATTCTCCGGGGTGATATCCGTATCAGCATGGGAGACACCAGCGAAGCAATTAAGGATTTTAACGAAGCTTTGCGCCTTCAGCCTGACAATCCCTTTGCATACCGACAGCGGGGTGTAGCAAGATCGAGTGAAGAAAATTATCAAGAAGCGCTTCAAGATTTAAACAAAGCGATCGCCCTTCAGCCTGACAATGCGTATGCCTACGTTGATCGGGGAATTGTCCAGGCGATGATGGGAAACCGCAAGGCATTTATTCAAGATTTCGAGAAAGCTCTGCGCCTTGAGCCTGACTCGGCTGCTATTTATAATAAGCGGGGTACTGCTCGCTCTATTCTGCAAGATAACAAAGGAGCGATTGAGGATTACATCGCAGCAATTCGCTTTGCTCCCCAAGCAGCTTATCTTTATTATAAAAAGCTTGGTGATGTCCGAACTAATGAGAAAGACTACAAAACAGCGATTGAAAACTATAGCGAAGCGATACGCCTAGAACCTAATTATGCCCCCGCTTACGTTGGTCGGGGGATTGTTCAGGCTATCATGGGACAAACTTCATTTACAGAGGATTTTGACACAGCTTTGCGCCTCCAGCCTGATAACGCTTGGGTGTACAGTTACCGAGGATATGCTCGATTTCTGCTGAAAGATAAACAAGGAGGAATTGCGGATTACGACAAAGCCATCAGTCTTTTTCCTCAAGTAGCATACTTATACTACACGCTCCGGGGTAATGCCCGACAAGAACAAAAAGACTATCAAGGAGCGATCGCAGATTATAACGAAGCGATTCGCCTCAAGCCAGATTTTGCCTTAGCTTACAACAACCGGGGTTTAGCGCGTGTACAAGAGCAAGGTTATGCAGGAGCGATCGCTGCTGCTAATCAATCTATTCGCCTCAACTCCAACATTCCTAAGGTGTTATATATCAACCCAGAGTCTCAACAGAATACACAGGATACTCAGAAAGATTATGAAAAAGCGATCGCTGATTTTACAGAAGCGATTCGCTTGAAACCAGAGCTTGCCTTAGCTTATAACAACCGGGGTTTTGCGCGTTTGCAAGGAAAAGATGACAAAGGGGCGATGGAAGATTTCAAGAGTGCGATCGCCCGCAAGCCGGATCTTGCCGAAGCTTACAACAACGGGGGTATTGCACGTCTTTTGCAAAAAAATTAGCTCTTCTTCGTGTATTTTGATTAAGTCTCCACATTCGCAATATGGGAAAGGCACGTAAGTAGCAATCGAACAAAAATGTACGCGCTTACGTAAAATGTTTGCAGGAGTAATGTTACGCACTGAGCATCTGTGAGAGGTTAAGATAAAGCGCCTTTATGCCGTTTATTGTGATATTGCCCTAACTCATAATTTGTTCTTATGGTCGTCAACCAGGTGCTGATGACTCTTGATCCAATAGCCAATAGCTTGTCTGTTGCATTCTCAAACTTCGGTAAGATTGATAGAACAAATTTACCAGTAGTCATTGTTGCTTCGTGCGTTGTCGTTGTAGTTGGCGATCGCACTCCCCAAGGGCTGGTCTAATTGCTTTTTCAAAGTTTTATTGCAGATTTCCTTAAAACTGCATAAGTTGCTTTTACTTACCCCTATGTATACTATTTGGATTATTTAAAATGACCAATATTGCTATCTATCCAAAGAAATATTTTTGTCATTGTTAATCTCTTTAGGAAGATTTTTATTAACCAGTGGTGTAAGAATGATATTGATTAACCCTTAATCATAGACAAATCCAAATCTCTTACAAGAAGAATGATGAAAGCCATAAAACTTTCTGTATTGTTTATTGCTTTGATGACTGGGATGCTCAATGTGCCTGAAGCTCAAGCTCAAACTCAACGACAATCTCTACAACAAGCTCAACAAAAAGTTCAACAACGACCTCAAGGGAGGATTAGGACACCAAAGCCACCTGGTCCTGGGTTCACTCGACCGGTGACAACTATGATGCAACAGCTGCCTGAGGTTTTGCCTAAGGTGAAACCTAGTTCCATAAAAGTACCCGTAAAGGGAAAGAATAACAAACAAGTACTTAAAGCACCTTCAACTGCTGAATAAGGTAGTAGTTGGCACTAGTGGGTTGTTTGTAAAAACTACTAGTGTAGTTGAAGGAGCAATGATAACTGTTGCAAGTATATAATTTGTCCTGCTTGTAACAGCATTCAAACTTGGAAAAAGAGTCATCATCTGATAAAGAGTGCTATTAATCTAAATTCTGTGGTCACCAGTTTTTTAAGTACTACTTCCAAAAAACTAGAAAATCGCATTGGAGGAATTTAGTATTTTGTAGATCACTACAATGCATTCTTACCTGTTTAGGACTACCATAACAAAATGTGGCAGGAGCTTTTCAAAGATTTTGTTTCTAAGCTAGCCCGGATAGAAGATCCGTCCAGCACTTTACCTCAAGAACATTCATCAGAAGTTGCTACTAACACCTATCTCAATTTCCTTTTGCTGATATTGCAGGCAACTGAAGAGAGTGATGGCAATGAACAAGTGGTGTATCCACTACTGCAAACAAACCTAGATAAATTGGATGATAACTTAATTCAGTTGCTGCAAAAGTGGGTAATGAGTATTCTGTCCGAAGTAGAGTCAGATAAGCAAAAGCATATTGCAAGAGTTACTTTGAATTTTAGCCTTTTAATTCAGAATTTCCCTTTAGACAGCAAAGAACTCAACAAAGATATAGCGATTGCTGGTTACAAGATAGCACTGAAGGTCTACACCCGCTCTTCTTTCCTAGCAGATTGGGCAAGGATTCAAGAGAATTTGGGCGTTGCCTACTTAGAGCGGAGCAAAGGTGAGACAGCAGAAAATCTGGAACAAGCAATCGCCGCCTTTGATGCTGCCTTAGAAGTTTATACCTGCTCCTCCTCTCCAGAAGATTGGGCAAGAACCCAAGCATATCTCGGTATTGCTTACTTGTACCGGAGCAAAGGTGAGAAAGCAGAAAATCTGGAACAAGTAATCGCTGCCTTTGATGCTGCCTTAGAAGTTTATACCTGCTCCTCCTCTCCAGAAAATTGGGCAAGAACCCAAGCATATCTCGGTAATGCTTACTTGTACCGGAGCAAAGGTGAGAAAGCAGAAAATCTGGAACAAGCAATCGCCGCCTTTGATGCTGCCTTAGAAGTTTATACCTGCTCCTCCTCTCCAGAAGGTTGGGCAAGAACCCAAGTATATCTCGGTATTGCTTACACTAACCGGATCAAGGGCAAGACAGCAAAAAATTTGGAACAAGCAATTGCCGCCTTTCGTGATGCCTTAGAAGTTTATACCCGCTCCTCCTCTTCAAAAGATTGGGCAAGGACTCAAAACAATCTGGGTGTTGCTTACACTAACCGGATCAAGGGCAAGACAGCAAAAAATCTGGAACAAGCAATCGCCGCCTTTGATGCTGCCTTAGAAGTTTATACCCGCTCCTCCTGTCCAGAAGATTGGGCAATGACTCAAGTCAATCTGGGCATCGCCTACTTAGAGCGGATCAAGGGCGAGATAGCAGAAAATCTGGAACAAGCAATTGCCGCCTTTGATGCTGCCTTAGAAGTTTATACCCGCTCCTCCTTTCCAGAAAATTGGGCAAGGACTCAAGTCAATCTGGGCATCGCCTACTCGTACCGGATCAAGGGCGAGACAGCAGAAAATCTGGAACAAGCAATCGCCACCTTTAATGCTGCCTTAGAAGTTTATACCCGCTCCTCCTCTCCAGAGGATTGGGCAATGACCCAAGTCAATCTGGGCATTGCCTACTTGTACCGGATCAAAGGAGACAAAGCAGAAAATCTGGAACAAGCAATCGCCGCCTTTCGTGATGCCTTAGAAGTTTATACCTCCTCCTCTCCAGAAGATTGGGCAAAGACTCAAGTCAATCTGGGTATCGCCTACTTGTACCGGATCAAAGGAGACAAAGCAGAAAATATAGAACAGGCAATCACCGCCTTTCATGCTGCCTTAGAAGTTTATACCTCTTCCTTCCCAATTAGTTGGGCAATGACTCAACACAATCTGGGTATTGCTTACCTAAAGCGGATCGAGGGCGAGAAAGCAGAAAATATAGAACAGGCAATCACCGCCTTTCATGCTGCCTTAAAAATCTGCACCCGTTCCTCCTTCCGCAATCATTGGGCAATGACTCAAAATGAACTAGGCATTGCGTATAGGGAGCGAATCAAAGGCGAGAAAGCAGAAAATATAGAACAGGCAATCGCCGCCTTTCATGCTGCCTTAAAAATCTGCACCCGTTCATCCTTCCCCAATGATTGGGCAAGGATTCAAAATGAACTAGGCATTGTATACCGTGATAAGAAGCAAATTTCTAAGGCAATTCAATCTTTTCGGTTAGCTCTAAAAATTTATACACCTACTGCCTTTCCCATAGATTGCCTTAAGGTAGGACGCAATCTTGGTCAAACCGCTTTCCAGGCTAAATTATGGTTTGATGCAATTGAAGGC
Source organism: Scytonema sp. HK-05 (assembly GCF_963872035.1). Taxonomy (NCBI): domain Bacteria; kingdom Bacillati; phylum Cyanobacteriota; class Cyanophyceae; order Nostocales; family Scytonemataceae; genus Scytonema; species Scytonema sp. HK-05. The sequence goes on along the minus strand of NZ_CAWMYC010000151.1, from coordinate 31,747 downwards.
TATGATGCTGCGATTAGAGCCATCGAACAAAGCTGTGAGTGGGTTAGCAGCGAGGCAAAGCAACAAAAGTTACGGCAAGATGGCAACGATGTCTATACTTGCATCGTGCAAGCCTGCGTTAATAATCATCAGGTAGAGAAAGCAATTGAATACGTGGAGCGCGGCAAAGCCCGTACCTTAGTAGAACTCCTGGCTAACCGTAATCTCAACCCCAAAGGTGATGTCCCCCCAGAAGTTCTCGAAAAACTGCAACGTGTGAAACAGGAAATTCGAGCCAAACAACAACGTCTAGAAACTACTGATCGCAACAGCATTGAAGGTCTTCTCACCAGTGCAAAAATTCAAACTACCAGTAATGCTTATTCCTCCAATTCGGGTGCAATCAAGCTGCGGCAAGAGCTAAACGAGTTGCAGTCCCAACGAGAACAAGTGCTGGAGCAAATCCAGCGCATCGACCCCAGCTATCAACTCACCCAAAGAGTTCAACCTATCTCCTTTAGAGAAATTTGCGATAGCATAGATAACCATACTGCTATCATCGCTTGGTACATCACATCAGAGCGCTTTTTCACCTTCGTCATCACCCACCAAAACGCTCCCTACGTTTGGCAATCTTCTAGTAATGACCTAAAAACTTTGAAGCAGTGGTGGGATGAATATCTGAATGATTACAACACTCTTAGAGGCGACAAGGAAAATTCGCAATGGCAAGCTAAGCTCACTGAGCGCCTCGATCAGCTTTCAGCTATTCTGCATCTGGATGAGATTGTTTCCCAGATTCCACAGGTATGCAAGCAACTAATTCTGATTCCCCATCGCTATCTGCACCTATTTCCCCTGCATGCGTTACCTATCAAAAGGCAGGCGTCTCACCTACTAATAGAGGAAAACAGGCGACTTACCAACCCTACAAATGTATATTACCTCCTCGACTTCTTTCCTGGTAGCGTCCGCTACGCTCCCAGTTGCCAATTGCTGCAACAGGTGGAAAAGCGAGAATATATCATCCCTAATTCCCCTCGTTTCTTTGCCATCCAGAATCCTACCAAAGATCTAGGATTCGCCGATGTTGAAGTACAAACCATAGAACGTGTCTTTAAACCCAACAGCCACATTTTCAAAAACGAAAAGGCAACTAAAGCTGCTTTGAATCAAACAAACCTCCGCGATATCCACTATACTCACTTTTCCTGTCACGGTTTGTTTAACTTCAATTCACCCTTGCGCTCTGCTTTAATATTGGCAGAATCCGTGGTAAAGGAACTAACCCCCGCTACAGCAACCGAATGTCAGCCTTGGTACAATGGTAAATTATTAGACACACAAAAATGCCTTACTCTGCAAGACATCTTTGAACAGATGGAATTACCCCATTGCCACCTCGTCACCCTCTCGGCTTGCGAAACTGGCTTAACTGACTTTAAAAGCCTCAGCGATGAATATATTGGCTTTGCTAGCGGCTTTTTGTATGCAGGTAGTCTCTGCGTTGTCTGCACTCTCTGGAAAGTTGATGACTTTGCTACAGCTTTCTTAATGATTAAATTTTATCATAATTTGCAACATTTATGGGGAAAATCTGCCATTTCTAAGGCAAAATATCCTATAGTGGCACAAGCTCTAAACGAGGCGCAGCATTGGCTCAGGCAGGTGACAAAACCAGAATTGCACAAGTGGATACAACAGCTGGAGCTAGACGAAGATCAGATGAATGACATAGAATTGCGCTTGAATCTATATGACGAGCAACCTTTTGTTGAACCTAAGTATTGGGCTGCCTTTTGTACGATTGGACGGTAAGATCAGTTTGAGGATAAATTCAACTGTACTCACGAAATTGCTATGGGACAAGAAGCTATTCGTATAATCAAAGATTTTGTAGAATTGCTTGCTAAAAAGCGCTCTGTTTTTCCTTTAGAAGCGTTGGCAGATTTGCCTCAACTAGAGCAAAATTTGGCTGGATTGTCAGATAACGATCCTTATCCAGTCGCCGAAACAGTAGTAAATTGGTGCCAAAAGTATACCTCGATAAAAGAAGCGTTGAGAACAGTACAGCGTTATGAAGTAGGAGATGAGGAGATTCCTCCAACCGATCCAAAATACGAAGAGATGATGACAAGAAATATTACTCTTCTTAAGCAAACAGTTCAAAGCGCGCAACTGCCATTACCCCCAACAACTGACTCAGATAAAAATAAGCAAAATGGCTGATAGCGTTCATGCTCCAAATATTCACCTATTTGCTTTTCATCTTTGGAAGAGTTTTACCCCAGATGCCATACCCTTTCAGCAAGATACTGAACTTCTCTGGCAAAAATGCAATGAAATTTTTAATAAGTTCGAGATTTCACAACAGCTATTTGTTCGCAATGACAACCCATCTGGTTATCGCGTCGATTGGCTCAAAGATGCAATAGATAAAAGCAAGGTTTTGACACCAAAGTTATCAGGAAAAACTCCTAAAAATCTAGAGTATCCCGAACAGTCTCAACTGGATGTTACTTGTGTAGTCTATCCCTTACGGATAGGGGATAGCTATGCTCTGGCTCTTAATATCCGTTGCCCTCAACAATTAGGTAATGATATTGTACACATTGCCAGATTGAAAGATTTTAATCCCGCTCAGTGTTTTCTGCCTAGTTTTATTGAAAGTAACTTGGGACAAACTCTAGTCATTACAGCTTTTCTAACAGAAGAGCAAAAGCAGCAAGATAAGAATTGGTTAACCAAGCTAGCTGACAAATGTGTTCAAAATTTTATTGGAGAAAAAAATAATGTAAAAATTCCACTTTGCTATCAAGCGGGGGAATTATTCGGTAGCCCTATTTTTGAGTATGGTCTTCCTGGGGAGCCTCACGATTACGGTCATATTCTCGTATGGCTTTTTTTTTCAGAAGAAACAAGTATCAAATTTGGTAGAGATTCTTATAAAAAATTACCAGATTTGTTTCTATACCGGAATAAAATCATTAAAGCTTATCAAGATAGCCATAAAGATTACGAAATAGCAATTCTCAAAAGTAAAGAAATTGAAGCAAGTATTAGAGAACTTAAAGAAATTCCAGAAGATACAACGTTGGATAAAAAAACATTAGATAATTTAAATACTAAAATTAAAAAATTGCTCCAATTAAATTTGGAATATTCTCAACTTCTGCGGAATATAGAGTTCTACCGCAACTCAATTAAAATTAATAATAATAATTATATAGAAAAAATTAAACAAATCAGCACCAACTTACCCAATGATGACCTGACTTTTTTGGAGGGGTTTAGCAAAACAAATGCTTCCCATTTCCAGGAACAAATACAAGCCGACTTGGATTATTTAGTACATACTTCTACATTGCTAGATAACGCGATCGCTACGATTCGAGGGATAGTAGAAATTAACCAGGCTAAACGCAACGAGCAGCAGGAAGAAAGGGACAAAGAACGCGATCGCGACTTTCAAATCACTGCCTTTGCTATAGGTGCTGGATTAAGCGTAGGAGGAATTGTCATCTCGGCTTCTAGTCAAGTACCTTCCCAAAATAATTCGCCTCTATTGCTGCCCTGGTCAAAGAATGCTTCTATTGTCCCCCATCCTTTTATTTTATGGGTTTTTGGCAGCATTGCTTCTGGAATCGTTGCAGCCTACCTAGCTTGGCAACTTACTAAGTGGTGGCAGAAACGCACCAATGATTGAGCCAGCAATTGATATTAGTGCTGACTTTAGGCTAGTTCCCGGTGCAAAACTGTTGAATAAATAAGATACGAAACTTGATTAATAAAAGTCCAGTCACCGAACGACCCGCCAAAGATTGATAGTCCCGTCAGTACAACCACTGGCAAGAGTTTTGCCATCGGGACTCAAGGCGACGGAAGTCACCTCTTTAGAAGGCGTCTTGAAAGTGCGAATTTCGCTTTTGCTTGGCACATCCCACAGTTTGATAGTATGGTCGCTACTACCACTAGCAAGAATCTTGCCATCTGAGGTGAAGGCAACAGAATTCACCGAGTAGGAATGCCCTTTGAAGGTGTAAATTTCCTCTCCGGTTGCCAAATTCCACAGTTTGATAGTGGCGTCAGCACTGCTACTGGCAAGAGTTTGTCCATCGGAACTTATGGCGACAGATCGGATCGGTTGCGAATGCCCCCTGAGAGTTTTGATGAGTTGCTTGGAAGATAAATTCCATAATTTAATTGTGTTGTCCTCACTGCCACTGGCAAGAGTTTGCCCATCACGACCAAAGGCGAGAGATTTAACAGCACCCGAATGTGAGTTCAGAGTAGCGATTTCGTTTCCCGAGGGCAGTTCCCATAGTTTGATATTTCCGTCAAAACTGCCACTGGCAAGGATTTTGCTATTTGGACTTATAGCAACAGACTCAACCGAACTTAAATGCCCGTAGAGAGTACGAATTTCCTGTCCAGTTAATAAATTCCACACTTTGATTGTTTTGTCACCATTGGCACTAGCAACAGTACGACCATCCGGACTGGTAGCGACCGAATGAACCGAACCAGCATTTGCTTCTAATGTGGCAATTTCCTTGCCAGTTGCCAAATTCCACAGTTTCAGTGTCGTATCAAAACTGCCACTGACAAGGGTTACGCCATTGGGAGTGGCACTGATGGCGACAGAACTCACTAAATTAGAATGCCCGTTGAGGGTTTTCATCAGGAAACTGTTTTGTGCCACTAAAAAGTCTAGGGGCTGAAAATCGTTCACATAACAAAATGCTCCAAATCCCAACAACACAATGGCACCACCTGCCAAAAGTCGCTTTCTCAGTATAGCTGGCTGCAAAGATGGTTGAATCGCTAGATCACGCACCAAGTCCTTGATCACTTCATCCGCTGACTGATAACGCTCTTGAATGTCTTTTTTCAAAAGCTTATCAAGAATTTCTGCCAAATCTGTACTTATCGGACGTTTTAAATGTTGCCGCCAAGAACCAACCCAGCTATAGCCATTTTCTGTCCAAAATATAGCTGGTGAAATACCTGACATTAAATGAAAGCACGTCGCTCCCAAACTAAACAAATCACTCGCTGGGTAAGCCTCACCATCCTGCATCTGTTCTAGAGGGGTATATCCACGTGTGCCAATAGTCGTTCCCGGTTTAGTCCGCACTGTGGCGCTCAGCTGCTTAGAGGCACCAAAATCAATCAGTACTAGCTCCCCCGCCCCGCTTGTTTTCCCGCCGCTTCCAGAGGGAGGCAGAGAGATTCGCCGCATAATATTTTGTGGCTTGATGTCCCGATGAATTACCCCGCGCTCATGGATAAACTTGAGAATCGGCAGCAAATCCAGCAAAACTTCCCGAATTTCTGTTTCGCCATATATTCCCTGTTGCCGCAACTCTTTGAGCAAAGTCTGCCCATCAATAAACTCTTGCACTAAATACAGATAGCTATCTTGCTCAAAGTAAGCTAGCAAGGTAGGAATTTGCGGATTTTTCCCTAATTCTTGCAATCGCTGAGCTTCTTGTTGGAATGACTCAATCGCCTTTTTCAAAGCCCATGTTCCCTGGACTTTCGGTGCCAATTGCTTGACAACGCAGCGTTCATTGAGCTTGTCTACATCTTCTGCCAAGTAGGTTCTGCCAAATCCTCCCTCATCTGAAAGCACCTTGATAACACGGTAGTGACCTCTCAAAAGCGGTATTAGTGGCGCGCCACAACTCTGGCAGTTCGTTATTCCGTCAGGATTGAGAGGATGTGGGCAATCGGGGTTGAGGCAGCAGAGCATCGTCTGGCAAGCGTGACTGTGTTGCCATCTATGATATTACCACTACCCTTTATTAGCTAACGAGTTTTCTGATTGCAAAGTTAGAATATTTATCAATACTTAGAAAGTTTTGACCGAATCAGTTACCAAGTACCCGCAGTATCAAGTACCCGCAGTAATAAACAAAAATCTTGGTACAAGCCCGTTCCGTTGTTCCCTACGGCGGGTTTACCGCCGTAGGGACTTCTCTCTGTTTTTAAACATGGAAGTACAAAAAATGTCTGCGCGAGATACGTAGTACGAGAAATACGGCGTCCTTATACAAAGCCCCTCAATTTATTGATGGGTGCGGCTGGTACTTGGTCACTGTTCACTGTTACACTCCCACGGTTACGCTTCCCTAAAACTGTGGAATTCTTGATTCATAGAAGCAGGACGAAAGTTAAGTCTGCTGTCCATACTTGAGAAGCTCATTCTCCTACTAAGGTTGGAGGATTTATTGTTCAGCCGTAGCTGTAATAATTTATTGTTCAGCCCTAGCTAATAAGTACGTTGCGTTCCTTACGTCTAGTTGATTTTGCCTGGGCAGTTCGAGGGTAAGCCAATGGAAACTCCTAAAATTAGTAATTCTTTACCTGGAAAGCTTTCAGGACGGCAGGGCTTATTGGTTGGGTTGGGGCTTGGGATAGTCTTGGCTGTTGGCGGAATGGCTGTGTGGTCTCATTTCCCAATTCAGCGCTCAGCTGCCCCCAATCAGACTAAGACCGCAGGAAATGCTAGAAACTCAGCATTGCCAGTGAAAGTTCAAAAAGTTGGCACTAGCACAATCGAAGAAAGTTCGGGTTTTGTCGGTGCGTTAGAGGCGCAACAAAAAGTCACGCTACAGCCGCAAATTCAGGGGCGAATTGAAGCGATTCTCGTATCTAGTGGTCAGCGAGTACAGAAAGGAACGCCCATCGCATCGTTGAGTTTGGATCAAACTCAGGCAAATGTTGCGAGTTCACTCGCAGCAACCAATGCAGCACAAGCAGCGTTAAAAACTGCTCAAGCAGAACTTCAACAAGCCGAAGCGCAGCGAACTAGGGCAGCCGCAAATGTTCAGCTTCAACAAGTACAGTTCAACCGCACCCAACAATTAGTTACCCAGGGAGCGCAGGCAAGACAGCAGTTAGATGTTGCCAGAAATAATTTACAAACTGCGATCGCCGATTTGCAAGCTGCAGACAAACAAGTTGCTGCATCCGGTGCAGCTGTTCGGCAAGCACAGGCAAATGTGCGCCAAGCCCAAGCAGGCACGGCTGCTGCGCAAGTCAATCTCAATCTCAAACGCGTGGTAGCACCCATCACTGGCGTAGTGGGTGAATTTCCAGTCAAGGTTGGAGATTATGTCAACACCGGACAAACCATCACCACAATAACGCAAAACGATTCGCTGGATCTCAATCTTTCTGTGCCCTCAAACCGATTGAAGCAACTGCGAATTGGATTGCCCGTTCAGTTACTCGATCCCACCACGCAGCAATTGCTCGGCACGGGCGCGATTAGCTACATTTCTCCAACAGTGAATTCTAATCAGCAGTCGGTTTTGAGCAAGGCACGCTTTGCGAATTCACAAGGGCGACTGCGCGATGGGCAATACGTTCAAGCTCGCGTGATTTGGAATCAACAACCGGGTATCTTGATTCCCACCGTTGCGATTTCTCGGATTGGCGGACAAAGTTTTGTATTTGTCACCGAAAACAAGACCGTAGACGGCAAACCGCAGCAAATTGTCCATCAACGTTTAGTGCGGCTCGGTGACATTCAAGGTACGAATTATCAAGTCCTCTCAGGGCTTCAACCGGGCGAAACGATTGTGACCTCTGGCATTCTCAAACTTCGAGAAGGCACACCAATTCAACCGCAATCTTAAATCCAGGACAGTCCATGATTTTGTCGATCGCCAATACCTTTATCAAACGCCCGGTCTTAACTACCGTGTGTACCCTACTGATTCTGCTCCTGGGGGGCGTGTGTATTCCGCTGCTACCGCTCAATTACTTGCCAGATATTGCGCCGATTCGCGTTCAGGTCTCTGCAACCTATACCGGGGCAGATGTGGAAACCGTGGAAACTGCGGTGACGACCACGCTTGAGCGACAAATTAACGGTGTTGAGGGAATGCAGTACATGACCTCGAACAGTTCAGCGGGCAGTAGCCAAATCTCAGTATATTTCGGTACGCAGACTGATAAAAATATTGACCAAGTGAACGTGCAGAACCGCATTGCCCGTGCCACACCTCGCTTACCGACGACGGTGCAACAATTTGGTGTGACGGCGCAAACAGCTTCCACAAGCATTTTGTTAGTGTATGCGGTTTATCCAGAAAATAATGAGTATGATGCGCTCTTTATCAGTAACTATATTGATCTCAATTTGCGGGATCAACTCCTGAGAACACCCGGAGTTGGCGATCTGACTATTTTTGGTGAAAAGCAATATGCAATGCGGTTGTGGCTCGACCCGAATGCATTGGCGAGTCGGCAATTAACCGTGACAGATGTCGCCACGGCATTGCGATCGCAAAACATTCTTGCAGGAGCTGGAACCTTGGGTCAACAGCCTGTACCTCCGGGTCAAAGCTATGAAATTCCTCTGCGAGTCAATGGTCAGTTCAAAAATGCTTCAGAGTTTGAGAACCTCGTCATCAAAGTGGGGAGTAATGGGGACTTAATCAAACTCAAAGATGTGGGTCGTGCCGAACTAGGGAGCGAGACTTACGCGAGTAATGCGAGGAATAATGGCAAGCCTGCGATCGGCATAGCAATTTATCAGTTACCAGGCAGTAATGCGCTGGATGTGGCGAGAAACGTCCAGGCGCAGATGAATGACCTGATGAAGGAGTTCCCACCCGGATTAAAAGCCCAGATTGTTTACGATACCGTTGGGTTTGTGCAAGCGTCGCTCGAAGAAGTGGTGAAAACGCTTGTTGAAGCGATCGCCCTCGTCGTGTTGGTGATTTATCTGTTTCTACAGGATTGGCGAGCAACCATTATTCCCGTTGTTGCGATTCCCGTTTCGCTGATCGGCGCTTTAGCTTTTGCTTACGTGTTTGGATTCTCACTGAACAATTTAACCTTATTTGGATTAATCTTAGCGACAGGATTAGTCGTTGATGACGCAATCATCGTCGTAGAGGCGATCGCTGGCAAAATTGAACAGGGAGTCAGACCGTATCAAGCGTCGGTCGAAGCAATGGAGGAACTGACTGGGGCGGTAGTTTCAACTTCACTTGTGTTGATGGCAGTCTTTATTCCTGTGGCGTTTTTTCCGGGTTCGACCGGGAGAATGTATCAGCAGTTCGCGTTAGTGATTGCGTTTTCGATCGCAATCTCAACGTTTAATGCGCTTTCGTTCAGTCCCAGTATATCTGCGATTTTGCTACGTCCACCACAACCCAAACGGGGTCCAATAGGCTGGTTTTTTAACCGATTTAATCAGGTATTGGGATGGGTGATTCAACGGTTTATCGCGATCGTCAAATTTCTGATTCGCATCCGTTACGCTGTCATTGGATTGTTTGTGGTGGGTTTAGCCGCAACCTACTTTATGTTCACGCATGTTCCCACAGGATTTGTTCCGACTGAAGATCAGGGCATTGTCTTAGGCATTATTCAAGCTCCAGATGGGGTTGCTCTTGGTTATACCGACAAAGTGATTCAAAATCTTGAACAAATTCTGCAAAAAGAACCAGAGATTGATAACGTTTTCGCGACTTCAGGATTTGGCTTTGCAGGTAGTGGGTCAAATCGAGGCGTGTTCTTTGCCAAGCTCAAACCGTGGGAAGAGCGCACTAGACCCGAGCAAAGTTCGTCTGCAATCTTAAAGCGAATCAATGGCGCATTTCAAACAATACCAGAAGCCATTATCACCGCAGTCAGTCCCCCTCCCATTCAAGGCTTCAGTACGTTGGGTGGATTTGAGCTACAGCTTGAAGACCGCACCAACGGGCGATTGACAATCGATGATTTTTTTGCTAACTCCCAAGCGGTTTTAGCGCAAGCGAATCAAAAACCAGCCCTTAGCGGCAACGTATTTACGCAGTTTACCGCCAGTACCCCACAGTTTGAAATCAACTTTGATCGCAATCGTCTTGAAGCACTCAACGTCGATTTTCAGCAAGCTGTAAACACACTTGGAGCCGCAATTGGCTCGCAGTATGTCAACGATTTTACTCTGGGACAGCGGAGCTACCGCGTTTATGTTCAAGCAGAGGGCAACTATCGTCGTTCGCCAGATGATATTCGTCAGCTTTATGTGCGATCGGCAAACAACCAAATGGTTCGATTGAGTGAGGTTGCAACACTCACACCCATTACAGGTCCAGCCGTGATCTCTCACTACAACGGCTTCCGCGCAATCAATCTCCAAGGTAGAGAAGCACAGGGCTACAGTAGTGGACAAGCGATTCAGGCGATGCAGCAAGCTGTGAACGAAGCAGCAATACCAGGTGTTGGCAGTGATTGGACGGGAACTGCTCGCGAAGAATTAGCTGCAGGTAACTTGGGCATTCTGATTTTTGGCTTCGGAATCGTTATGGTGTTTCTGACGCTTTCCGCTCAGTATGAAAGTTATATTGACCCCACGATTATTTTGTTGACCGTACCATTAGCGTTGTTGGGTGCGCTGAGTGCGCTCGCATTGCGAGGTTTGGTGAACGATGTCTACGCAAACGTAGCATTAGTAATGTTGATTGGACTCGCCTCGAAAAACGCGATTCTGATCGTTGAGTTTGCGAATCAAGCTTTTGAAGGGGGCATGACAATTCCCCAGGCTGCCTTAACTGCTGCCCAAGAGCGGTTTCGACCGATTGTCATGACTTCCAGTGCGTCGTTGCTCGGATTTTTCCCCCTCGTCATCGCCACAGGTGCGGGTGCTGCGTCACGTTGGTCGTTGGGAACGGCGTTGTTTGGGGGGTTACTCGTGGCAACGATTTTGAGTTTGCTCATCGTTCCAGTATTGTACGTAATCATCAAAAATTTGGAAGAACGCTTCTTAAAGCGCAAACCTTCTCATCGATCTAAGCCGCCTTCCTCAAATAGACATGAGGATCAACAAGCAACAGCGATCGCACAACCTAAATCGGCTGTGACTGTAACGCAAAACGCCGATGATAACGCGCCTAATGATTCAACGCGTTGAAAAAGAATGCAGAAGCCAGAATTCAGAATAGTCTGAATTCTGGCTCGTGAATTCTTGATAAATGAATGCAAGACTTTGATAAGTAGAAAGGCGCAAATAAACAGAAGTATTTAACTCATCCTCCGGCTTCTCATGAAACTAAACGCAGTGAAAGTTTCATAACCGGGGGATTTCGAGTCATTAGTCATTAGTCCTAAGTCCGAGCGTACGTTTTTCACGATATATATGAGCGTAATTAATCATACTAATGACTGATGACCAATGACTAATGACAAGACGGGGAACGAGAAATCATCCCATCCTAGAAGGATGTTGTTGGCGAATAAATGAGGAGCCACACCCCCTAAGTTTCTCGTTCCCTGGCTCAGCCAGGGAATGCACTACTAGGAGGCTCGGCCTCCGGTACTTAGAGGCAGAGCCTCTTCGCTGGCATTTCCAGCCTCAGGCTGGAAACGAGTTTATCAGGGGTATCACCCCACACGAATTGACCAACAACATCCTAGAAGGGGCGGGCTTTCTCGCCGTCTTTTCAGTAACGAAAAGTAAACTTAGCTAAAACCGTTACATAAATCCTACTCAACTCTAATCTATGCTTATCAAAGCTAATCAATTAATGTTGAGTTTCGTTTATTTCCTGCAACAGGACTGGAGATGTCGGCATCAACCAGTCCACAGGCGCGAGAACGGTCTAACTGACCGCTATATGTGTCGAAGTTATAAAAAAACTTCTTTTGAGGCGCTACTAACGACCCTCTGTCTATGGAGCCTGCACTTCGCCTGTGGCACGTTTATCAAACGCCAGTCTAAGCTGGAAGGGTTATCCTCTGACGGCACGGTTGTTAACCGTTAATAATGCCAATATCCTAGCATATTTCCCGTAATGCCTACTCAAAGTTGACTAGTTATGAAGAGAAATGCGTAGGAATTATGTTACAGTTTCCAGCCCTCTTCGCTTCAGCATAGCTGCCTGTCTTAACGATAAATATTCACGCCGACCTACTTATTACAAGAGGTAAAAATTAAGCTACCACTTTGTGAGATGCTGCGACAATGAAGCTATACCCTAATAATCTAGCAGGGGTATTAAGGATTGGAGCAAAATGAACGCCAAACTAATCGCTTTCTCTGCCATTGTGACCGCATTTTTAGGTGCAGGAATAGGTTTTGTTATTGCTCATTTACTTCCTTGCCCCTACACGAGTCAAATGTATAAAAATTTGGATCAAAAATACGCCATTATTGGTGCAGTTGCTGGCTTACTGATTGGTTCAAGTCAGGAAATGATTCGAGAACTCAAGCAAGAGCGCGATGCAGAAGAAGACTTGTTGCGAGATCTGGACAAAGCCATTCGCTCAAGTACCAACAAAAAAAATTACTGATTCTGTTAGTACAATATTAAAGAAGATGCGCTCAAGTATTGCTATTTCACAGTTTTTTAAGAAATTTTGTTTAATAAATATTAAGTCCATCTTTATATAGAATTCGTATTATAAGTACACATAAATTATCCGTGTTTACCCCCCTCATTTGCTCTACAAGAAGAGGGAAGACAGAGGAAAAAATGTTATTTAGTGTTTATCTGTGGTTTCATTTTCATAGCAATTGACTTTTGTAAGAGCTTTATTAAGCACCTCCAAGTAGAACTTGACTTATTTCTACAGCAACCTGCTGATTTTCCCAATAGCGGGTATGAGAATCAACAGCAAACCAACCCGTATTGACTAAAACATCTTTGATTGAACCTTGAGGTCTAGTTGGATTCAAACTAAACAGCTTTTCTAAAGGGTAAGCAATAACATCTTGTTCATCATAAAAGTTGAGCCAAGTTCGCTTAATACCTTTTTCTATATCATCGTTAACAGGATTTTTAATGGAATTAAATTTCTTCCCATCTTTCCACAAATCACCTTTACGTAACAAAAATAAACCAATTGGAGAGCCTAAGGTAAAGAGATGACGGAAGTTAACACCTAATTGAGAAATTTTATTAGGAGATAGTTCGCTTTGATGTTCAAGACCTTCAGATTCTGGTAGAAACAAATTATTTTCTTCAAATAAGTTAAACAAGTAGTCAAAAACAATGATTGAACCAAGAGAATGAGCAATAATACTATAGGGTAAGCCTTTGCTAACATGAGGTTCCATTTGCTGCCAAACTCTGCGCCGAATATTGTTATCATTCTCAGATACATAAGCAGCAACATCACCCATAAAAAATGTGATGAATTTACGAATTCCACGAATTGGATGCATTACGTCGCTAAAAGGTAATTTTTTTTGAGTGACTTCTAATTGGGGAAATGCTGCATCAAAAATTGTAAGTTCTGCATCAGAAGTGACGCTTTGCCAGTTAATATATACAGCTTCAAATTGATTATTAAACACATCTAGTGGAACTTTACATTGAGTACAGTAGGAATTTGCGATCGCCGTCCACAAAACACGGTACTCATTTTCCGAATAGCTTTCACCCATACCGTGAATAAAAAATAAAATATGTTTGGTCATGGCTTTTTTAAATTAATAAATCAGAACTAATGAGGCATCCGCCAAATCTTGATAATGTTATCAGCACTGCCACCGCTGGCAATGGTCTTTCCGTCTGGGCTAATGGCGACGGAATAGATATAGCCAGAATCCTTCTGTAAAGTGCGAATTTCCTGTCCGGTTGCTGGATTCCAAAGTTTAATAGTGTTGTCATTGCTACCACTAAGGAGAACCACTCCATTCGGAGTTTTGTCGTTAAGAGCACTTGACATATATGCAACAGAATTAACTTTGTCGGAATGCTGCCTCAGGGTGTGAGTAACTTCTCCTGTAACCAAATTCCAGAGTTTGATTGTCTTGTCCTTGCTACCACTAGCAAGAGTGACACCATCCGGACTAAAAGCAACAGAAAGAACCATATCAGAATGTCCTTTAAAGGTGCGAATTTCCTTTCCTGTTCCTAAGTTCCACAGTTTAATCGTCTTGTCCCAACTCCCACTTGCAAGGGTTCCACCATCCGGACTGAAGGCGACAGAAGCAACTGCATTGGAATGTCCTTTGAAAGTACCAATTTCCTGACCTGTTTCTAGATTCCATAGTTTAATTGTCTTGTCTAAACTTCCACTAGCAAGGGTTTTGCCATCTGGGCTAAAGGTGATGGAAGATACCCCACCAGAATGTCCCTTTAAAGTGCCGATTTCCTCTCCTGTTTCTAGATTCCATAATTTGATGGTTTTGTCTGCACTCCCACTAGCAAGAGTTTTACCGTCAGGAGAAAAGGCGACAGCCCAAACCCATCCCGAGTGTCCCTTAAGAGTGCGGATTTCTTGTTGGTTCACTACATTCCATAGTTTAATTGTGTTATCATCACTGCCACTGGCAAGCAACTTGCCATCACCAGAGAAGGCGACAGAGTTAACATCGCTGGAATGTCCTTTCAGGGTGTTGGGTGAATCAGAATCTTCCGAGGTTCTAGTTATCGGCTGACTGGGTATAGAAGGCTTGGTGATGAAGAGTGGACGAAAGTATGAATACCATCCTGCTAATCCCAACAGCACAACTCCAGCACCAAGCAACAAATATTTCTTTAGCTTACCGTCTGGTAGTAATGAAGTTAATTGCTCTGATGATGGGGCGACTGAAAGTAAGGTTGAGGATAGTGGTTGTGACTGACGTAACACGTCCTTATAAACTTCATCAGCCGATTGATAACGCTTTTGAAAGTCTACTTTTAACAGCTTGTCTAAAACTTTAGCCAATTTTAGGCGTGAAATTGTTCCACTTTGACCAGGTTGGTTCAAATATCGCTGCCAATGATTCACCCAACTATATCCATGTTGCATCCATAGTTTAGATGGAGAAACCCCAGTCAGCAAATGAAAACAAGTTGCACCCAAACTGAATAAATCACTAGCTGGGTAAGCTTTTCCATCTTGCATCTGTTCGATCGCCGTATAACCGTGCGAACCAATCGTCGTGCCAATTTTAGTCTGCACAGTTGCGGTAAGCTGTTTTGAAGCTCCAAAATCAATCAGCACCAATCGGCGATCGCTATCACGGCGGATAATATTCTGTGGCTTGATATCTCGATGAATCACCCCACGTGCATGGATAAAGTCAAGCACAGGCAGTAAATCCAGCAAAAGTTCTCGAATTTTGCTTTCATTGTAAGTTCCCTGTGTCTGCAATTCTTTTAGTAAATTCTGTCCTTCGATATATTGCTGGACTAAAAACAGGTATTTATCCTGCTCAAAGTAAGCCAAAAGTGTAGGAATTTGATGATGTTGTCCCAACTGCTGAAGCTGTTTTGCCTCTTCTTTAAATAACTCCACCGCCTTTTTCAAAGCAGAAGTTTCCTGGAGTTTTGGTGCTAATTGCTTAACAACGCAAGGTTCATTCAGCTTGTCTATATCCTCTGCTAGGTAAGTTCTGCTAAATCCCCCTTCATCAGACAGTACATTAATGACACGATAACGACCCCTCAACAAAGGAATCAATGGTGTATTGCAACTTCGGCATTGCTGGCTACCATCTGGATTTAAAGGATTTTGGCAATCGGGATTCAGGCAGCAGAGCATACTGGGAATCCATGTGCAGGTTGAGTATATGTTAACGTTAAGCGATGCCGTATAATTTTGCCATCTTCTGTCTGACTCAATAAGATTGTCATTTTACATAAAGGCGCTTTGCTTTGTTGTCAACTAACTATCTTACAATCTAAGTGGATTTCAGGGCATTCAGCTTGAGCGATACATATGGATATGCTTGTGTGCCTAAACTCTACCTGTTATCTATTTCATCCTGTTTTGCCTGTTCTCCGGATTCTTACGCTTAGTCTGAATGCGATAAGACAAACCATTTTGCGTGTGCAAAAGGCAATTTGTGATTTTAACGCATTGATATACTACTTATTATTATTGACTTTAAGAAACTTGTTACCCCTGAAGTTGAAGTCAGCTTCTTCATCACCTTAACAAGTTGAGGAACATTTTTACTCCAGCATAGTCATAATACTGCTTTTTGTGTTTTTTTGTCATCACAAATATGTAAACCGTACAAGGTAATGATTTATTTGTAGAAAAAATAACGGCAATTTGTCACCCTATTTCAGTAAAATTTATACAGGTAAATCAACTTTTTTTAGTTCTGCTTGACAAGCAAAAAGCAAATTAAGCAGAACGTAGTACATAAGCCAAATAAAACAAGGTGTAAATCTATCTTTAGCAAGGTATCAATCTACCTTTAGATTGAATTGGGAAATAAAAAATGAGGAGTGAATAATGGCAGGAAAAAATAATAAACACTATAAAGATAGATTAAACTTTGTTTTAATTTTGTGCATGAGCAGTAGTTGGTTGACAACGAGTTATGCTCTACCTATAAAGGTTTTGGCAAATCCGCTACACTCTCAACACTTCATAATTGCCAAACCACCAGATGAGAGACAACCAGAAGCGGTAGAAAAAGGAATTGAGCAAATCCCTGTGGCTCAACCGCCTGTATCTCAACAACGCAAACAACCTATTGAGTCACCTTTACCTCCTGCTACTGCACCCACAGCCCAGGGGAGTACCACCTCAACACCTGTGCCTTCCGCCACTGGCACCACTTCTGCACCCACAGCCCAGGGGAGTACTACCCCAGCGCCGAAACCAACAGCCACTGGCACGACTTCTGCACCCACAGCAACCGGTACTACTACCTCAGCGCCGAAACCAACAGCCACTGGCAGAACTTCCACACCCACAGCAACCGGTACTACTACCTCAGCGCCGAAACCAACAGCCACTGGTAGGACTTCCACACCCACAGCAACCGGTAGTACTACTTCAACACCGAAACCAACAGCCACTGGTAGGAGTTCCACACCCACAGCAACTGGTAATACCACCCCAACACCGAAACCAACCGCCGCTGGCAGAACTTCCACACCCACAGCAACCGGTACTAGCACCTCAGCGCCGAAACCAACAGCCACTGGCACCACTTCTGCACCCACAGCAACCGGTAGTACTACCTCAGCACCGAAACCAACAGCCACTGGCACCACTTCTGCACCTACAGCAACGCGTAATACCACCCCAACACCGAAACCTGCCGCCGCTGGAACCACTTCTACACCTACAGCAACGCGTAATACCACCCCAACACCGAAACCTACCGCCGCTGGCACGGCTTCTCCACCCACAGCAACGGGGGCTACCATCTCAGTACCTAAGCCTTCCACTACCAGTTATCCTTCCACACCCACAGCGACACGTACTACTACCTCAGGTCGTCGTTCTACTTCTTCACGCCAAAGAGATCGCCAGCCTGCTAATGTGGGTTCGCCACTTGCTACTTCCATAACACCTACTTTTAAAGAGATTAATTTTGTAGATATTGCCTTCGGTGTTCTGGCTCCAGGTGACTATCAGTCGCAAGGCAGATATTTTCATTTTTACCAGTTTGAGGGCAGAGAAAACCAACTGATTCAAATTAGACTCACGGGCAGTGCGGATCAACGTCGCTCAAACAATTTGAGTCTAGACCCCTACTTGCTTCTGCTTGACCCTAATAATCAAGTTCTTTTAAAACGAGGTACTGGCGGCGGAGTAGATAATCGAGGAGTGAAGGATGCATTTATATTTGTACGATTGCCCGCGAAGGGTACTTACAAAATTGCAGTCACAAGCCAAAACCCAGGACAAAAAGGTCGTTATAGCATAGCTCTCAGGAATGATAGAGCCAGCTACAGTTTAGATAAATCCAGCGAACTGACATCAGAGGGCTTGACCCTGAAACAAAATAGAAGCCCTTATAATGTTTCCAAGTTTCAGGGTAAGAAAAACCAGCTTGTTAGTATCCGTGTGGATAGTATTTTTGAGCAGTTTTCTCCGTATATAGTCTTGCTAAATTCTAAAGGGCAAATCGTAGCCTCAGATAGTGACAAAGACGGCAAGTACAGTGCTCTCATTGACCGCGCTAGGCTGCCGGAAGATGACACTTACTACATAGTGGTTATTTCAGCGAATGCGCAGGAACGGGGCACATACCGATTGACGCTCTTTTAAAAAGAATTATGAATCTTGAATAATGAATGATGCAAAACTTCATGATTCGTTATTCATGATTCATCATTTTGCAGCAACGTGCCAAATCTTAATAGTCTTGTCAAAACTGCCACTAGCAAGGGTTTTACCATCTGGACTAAACGCCACAGACCAAACCCTGCTGGTATGCCCGCTTAAAGTACCTATTTGCTCTCCAGTAGCCAAATTCCAAAGTTTGATAGTTTTGTCCCAACTACTACTGGCAATGGTTTTGCCATCAGGGCTGACAGCGACAGATAAAACCTTGTTAGTGTGCCCTGTAAAGGTAGAAATTTCTCTTTGCTTAGTAACATTCCATGATTTGATGGTTTTGTCCCAACTGCCGCTGACTAAAGTGACACCATCAGGGCTGAAAGCAAGGGAGGAAACAGCCTCGGAATGCCCTTTGAGGGTATGAATTTCCTTTCCTGTCGCTATGTTCCACAAATTAATGCTGTTGTCAAAATAGTTACCGCTAGCAAGAACCTTTCCATTTGGACTAAACGCAACGGTGTTAACGACGTCGCAACCACCTCTAAGGGTGCGGATGTTCTCGCCTGTAGCCAACTTCCACAGTTTAATAGTCTGGTCCCAACTGCCACTAGCAAGGGTTGAACCATCAGCACTGATGGCAACAGACTGCACTGAAGCTAAATGTCCTGTCAGAGTCCGGATTTCTTTTCCAGTATCAAGATTCCACAGTTTGATTGTCTTGTCAGCACTTCCACTGACAAGGCTCTTGCCATCTGGGCTAAATGCTACTGAATTAATCCACTGAGAATGCCCTATTAGAGTCCGGATTTCCTTTCCAGTATCGAGATTCCACAGTTTGATGGTCTTGTCTCCACTGACACTGGCAAGAGTGTGTCCATCCGGGCTGATGGCAACAGCCAAAATGGAGTCGGAGTGTCCTGCAAGGGTGTAGGCTGCAGATAAATTTCCCAAGGGTGTCGTTTGAAGTTGACTGTTGTCAGAAAATACACTAGTGGCAGCAGGGGAAGATTGCCAATACCAAACTCCGCCAACTCCCAAAAGTGCGATCGCTACACCCGTCAACACTTTAATTTTTGAGTCAGTCATCTTTACATAACGCCTGCCAATTCTACAGTTGTGTTGCTCTCACATTGCTGCTCAAAAGAAACAGAGAGCATCTTGCTTGTTTGCGAATACATTTACTTACCAATTGAGGCGATAATATTCCGGATTATTCATCACACTCCATAGGTATTTGTTGTAGCATTGCCAAGCTAAAAGCCTTGAAAACAAAGAAATTTAAAAAGACATTTGCCAAATCTTAATAGTTTTATCGTCACCTCCACTGACAAGAGTCTTTCCATCCGAACTAAAGACGACAGATTGAATTCCATCAACATGACCCCTGAGTGTGCGAATTTGCTGTCCTGTTGCCAAATTCCAGAGTTTGATGGTTTTGTCAAAACTGCTACTGGCAAGGATTTTGCCATCGGGACTAAACGCAACAGAGGTCACTTTGCCAGAATGACCTTCGAGTGTAAGAATTTGCTGTCCTGTTGCCAAATTCCAGAGTTTGATGGTTTTGTCAAAACTCCCACTGGCAAGGGTATTGCCATCGGGACTAAACGCAACAGAGGTCACTTTGCCAGAATGACCTTCGAGTGTACGAATTGGCTGCCCTGTTGCCAAATTCCAGAGTTTGATGGTTTTGTCAAAACTGCCACTGGCAAGGGTTTTGCCATCGGGACTAAACGCAACAGACCGAACCCAATTAGAATGCCCCCTGAGTGTGCGAATTTCATCACCTGTTGCCAAATTCCAAAGTTTAATCGTGTTGTCATCGCTGCCATCGGCAAGTATCTTGCCATTATGACTAAAGGCAAGGGTATGAACTGAGTTAGTATGTCCCTCCAAAGTGCGGATTTCTTGTCCCGTTGCCATATTCCAAATTTTGATAGTTGTATCCTCGCTACCACTCACCAGGATTTGCCCATCTGAACTAATACTCAGGAAATTAACTGTATCGGTATGCCCGCTTAGGGTAGAGATTTCTTGCCCCGTTACCAAACTTAACAATTTGATAGTGTCATTGCTGTTACTGGCAATTGTTTTGCCATCCGGGCTAATAGCGACAGATAAAATTGAGTTGGAATATCCTTTGACAGTAGAGGCTAAGGAAAAGTGCCCTAAAAGAGGTTGTGGACGCTGATGAAAAATCACATCTCGATTGGCAGCGCTTGTGTTTGATTGACTCAAACTAGAGGATATTCTCATTCCCAGACTACGGAATTGCTGATACCAAAATTTACCCGAACTCAATAAGATGATGGCACTAAAAGCCAAGACTGAATTTCTCAACAAGATATATCGTTTTGGTACAGATGGCGACTCAGTCGTTGGTAATTTTGTTGTGTGCTTTGTTGCAGTTGCTGCTCTTAATTGTGATGGCAGTTGCTGCTTGACGTTCAAGTCTGCAAGTACTTCATTGGCTGATTGGTAGCGATGCTGCATATCTTTTTGCAACAGCTTATCGAGAACTTGTGCCAATTCTGCAGTAATTGGGCTTTTGAGATATTGCTGCCAATCTTGTACCCAGCTATAGCCATATTCTGCCCACAGTTTAAAAGGGGAAACTCCAGTGAGCAAATGAAAGCAAGTCGCCCCGAGACTGAACAAATCACTTGCTGGATAAGCCGAACCATCTCTTATCTGTTCAATAGGGGAATAGCCTTGTGAGCCAATGGAAGTCCCCATTTTCATCTTTACTTTTGCCGTTAACTGCTTTGCAGAGCCAAAATCAATGAGAACTAAATTGCCGGCTCCTCCTGAAACCACTGTTGTTGAGGATAGAGAAGCTCGACGGCGGATAATATTTTGTGGTTTTATATCTCGATGAATCACTGCTTGCTCATGGATAAACTTCAAAACGGGCAGTAAATCCAGCAAAATTTCTTTAATTTCACTACAGTGATACTTCTTCTTCTGTTGCAATTCACTTAACAAATTTTGCCCATCGATAAACTGCTGTACCAAATACAGGTAGTTACCTTGCTCAAAGTAAGCCAAAAGCGTGGGAATTTGGGGATGCGCTCCTAGTTCTTGCAGTCGCTGAGCCTCTTTTTGAAACAATTCCATTGCTTTATTAAGCGCCCAAGTTCCTTGGACTCTTGGTGCCAGTTGTTTGATAACGCACCGTTCATTTAATTTATCTATATCTTCTGCTAAATAAGTTCTACCAAATCCACCTTCATCAGAAAGAACTTGAATGATATGGAAGCGATTTCGCAGCAGTGGCACCAGTGGGGTGCTGCACGTTTGGCAAAGGTTCTTTCCATGAGGATTTAGAGGATTTGGGCAATCAGGATTAAGGCAGCAGATCATCATTTGGTAGGCGCGACTGCGTGACACATTACGCTTAAGTTATCCCTGATTCTTTTCATAATAATTAATGGTTCTCCTTATTATACAAAATCTCAATTCCAAAAGTTTTTAATGTCAAAACATTAAGGGCTTTACTTGAATGTCCGCAAATGCTAAAAATGATGGTATTAATAAGAACTAATTAATGACAGAAAATGATGACAAAATACTAAGTTCCATTTCATTTATTATTAATGAAAAAGCCAGATGTACAGAGATAATTGATGCATAGTTACCTTTTTCAATCTATTAATTCATGAAACATTCAAATTTTGCAATATTTTGATGAAATGTAGCTAAAATAGTCATAACTCTGGTTTTTAACCTTTTTATTTTAATGAGTCACAATTCTTAATTTGATACATCAGGTAAGTGACACTTCAACTCACCATCAAATTCTCCACACTCTATAGCGCAACTCAATTGAATCAAGTAATTATTTATCTGTGTCCATCTGTGTCCATCTGTGGTTGATTATTTCTTTGGTGTACCTGACTCCGGGTTCTTACCGCTATAATTCACGGCTAGCGCAGGTACTTCGTAGTACTTTGCACTGACGACAATTGTTAAGTAAACAAGCCCAAATAAATTGAGCTATATAAAGATTTGTAAAAACCCCGCAAACCGATGCCCTAGGGACTTCCAAATAAAAAATATTCAATCGGTCTTAGACAACGAGGAGAAAGAGGGCAAGGTAGACTTGGGGGAAGAAGTCGTCTTTGGCGATCGCGCGGAGCGCAGTGGGAAGCACGAGGGCAATCGCGATCCGGGAAGCTTGGAACTGCACAGTTGACCAAGCTGACTTTGCTTTAAAACATCCATATTAAAACATCCATATAACAATGTTATATTTTCGGAGATAGGCGATTCATTAAGCACAAAGCCTTATTGAACTCTAAAGTCTTTTCAATCTAACCAAAAACTTTTTTTTTCGCTAGTAGTAATACGATATCTTTGCGAAATCGTAACTTTTCCAGGACTCCACCAGCGCAATGAAAGATGGAAAAATTAAGGAATAGAAGGGTTCTAGGGGTGTAGGAACGCAGCGGTCTTGCGCCCTACATTATAAATTTTAGATTTTGAAGAGGAAATTTCCCCTTTCTCCTCCTACACTTAGTGTAAAATGACTCAAGGTACTTCAATCGGAATCAAAGCATTCTCTGGGAGATAATTGCAGAAACGCCCTTCATCTGCAAGCACCAAAATCAGCCGTAAGGGATAATCTGGCGGAACTTGCAAATCTGCCCAAGGTACCGCCACCTCCAAACACTTGGTCAAGGCAACTTGAGCGCGGCTCGCACGCGGATGCCATTGATAATCCTCCCCTGCTTCGCGAAACTGTATTGATTGCGTCAGTAAATTAACCTCTAAATGGTGGTGAAACTGGTAATTTACTGGGGATGTATCCGGCACTTCTGCTAAGGGAACAGGGCTGTTGTGCATGGTTTTGTCGGGATAATACCACAGTAAATTCAACTCTGGTGGTAAATCCTTTCCTGGTTGAATGCCTGCTTTGAAATCTACCCGTAAATAGAAATTCAGGTGATCCACGCCGTACCAAAGCCGCTGAATTGCACTGCTGTTATGCATTGTTCCCCGCGCCCCGCCGACTTCTATGCGTCCGGCTTTGTCCCAGTCTTGCTCATCACCTCGACCATCAATGACTGGATGAATAAAGCTTTGTGGGCGATGATCAGCCTGTGCCTCGTGGATTTCTACGGGTTGGCGGAGATAAGCAGGTATAGGTTCATTCAGCGCCTTGTATATCCTGTACAAATGCTCTCGAAACAACTGGTCGAAGATGGCATCGTGATTCGAGGAATGCCCGACACCAAACCACCAAAACCAGTCAGAACCTTCTGCTGCATACAAAGCTTCCCATGCTTCGGGATTGTTTTCTTCCGTTGCTTCTGGATGATTGGCTAAAGTTGCCCTGGCTTGCGTTAGGTAATCCCAAGCGCGATTTTTAGCAGCGTCACCGATCCAAGTGGTGAAGCTGCCATCCACCCAAGAACCACTGTGCAGTTGCTCTCCTGGGATAGTTGCTGTTGGCGGAAACTGTTCGACAAATTCTGAAACGGTAACGAGTTTCAGGTGTGGTTCGTTACTCAGGCTTTGATACAAAGCGTCTAAAAAGGGTTTGCCATCTTGGGGATAATATTCCCAGCAGTTTTCACCATCTAAGGCAATGGTGACTAACCAAGGTTGTTCGCTTTGGCTGTCTCTTTGCTTTCGGGCGATCGCCTGCAAGTGACCCACCAAGTCTGCGGCTGCCTGCTTTGGCGGCATGGAACCGTAGGTAAAGCCAATTAAATCTGATAATCTATGATCCCGAAAGACAATAGACACGTCACCTGCTGGAGTTTGCAAGCGGTATGGTTGGTACAGCACCTCTGGGTTTTGGACGTTCCCGGCATTATCGCGCTGAAAAAAGTGTTTCAACGTCCAGCCCAGCACCGCTTCATCTGAGCAAATCCACTTAAATCCTTGATTTATAATATACGGTAATATTTCTGGACTAACGGATTGTTCTGAGGGCCACAAACCTCGTGGCGTTCTTCCAAACCTCTCTACATATAAATCCCAAGCTTTCCGCAAGTGCCGGGGAATATCTTCTGCCCACCTAAACCGATATTCTGGTAAAGTCATATTCGGCACTGCAACTCGACCAGAATTGGTATCGGCAAGCAAAGGCAAGATGGGATGAGTATAAGGCGATGTTGTCACTTCTAACTGCCCGGCATCTTGCATTGCCCGATGTTGCGGGACAATTTTGCTAATGATTTGTCGTTGTTTAGAGTAAATTCGCTGGCGATCGCCTAAAGTAAAATTCCGACCCTGTTTTAACCAAGCTTCAATTTCCGGGTCATCCCAAAACATCGGGTCAATCCATGCCAGATTATGCCAAGCTAATAAATCGCTGTAATCTTGCACCTGCCAGTTTAACAAACACCAAGCATGTCCTTTCTCTTGCCGTTGGTTGTACAACTGAGCATAGCGGGGATGGGGATCAATCAGGGTGTGGTGATTTGCGTCGAAAAAGTGTTCGACGATAAATTCCCGTTGTTGGTCAGAAAGTTGCTCATCTGGTGTTAAGCTCAGTTCCAAATAAGGGTCAAAGGCAGTGCCAGCGATGTAATCTTCAAGCTGCAATATCAGCGATGGTACCAAATTTACCGTTTGGTGCAATCGAGGATAGCGCTCTAGAATCAGCACGAGATCCAAGTAGTCCTTAGTACCATGCAAACGCACCCAGGGTAGACGATAACGCTCTTGACCGGACTGCGAAACGCCGTTGCTGGAAGAAGATTTGTACAGTGGCTGATGTTGATGCCAAATAAAAGCGACGTAGAGAGGATGAGACATAGCAAGAGTCAAGAGTCAAGGGTTAAGGGCAGCCAGCGCAAATGACGCTCCCGCGCCTAGGCGACTGGCGTTCAAGGCTCAAGGCTCAAGAGTCAAGAGTTAAGGGTCTATGGACTTTGGACTTTTGACTTTGGACTTTTGACTTTAAACTCTTGACTCTTGACTAATCACTTTTACATCACTTGCTCAACTTCTGCAATTTCGGGAATCATTTCCCTGAGGCGGCGCTCAATCCCCATTCTCAAAGTCATTGTGGAACTGGGGCAAGAACCGCAAGCACCTTGCAACCGCAGTTTGACAATCGGACCATCAAGTTCTACGACTTCCACATTGCCGCCATCAGACATGAGATATGGGCGCAATTCATCCAAAACTGTTTCGACGTTGTCAATTGTAAGTTCCATAGTTGTAGACCTCTTCCCAAAATTATTATTTTCCAGTGTTGTTAAACCAATCCTAGATCTAATTCCAGCTTGATGACTTTTTGTTCTCTAGCGTTAGTCTTTTGTGAGCCATCAATAACTCATGACTCATGACTCGTGACTAAACAGCTGCTGGTTCTAGTAGCTTAATATTGGAGTAGCTGAACTCAGTTGTCGTGCGAGTGCCATCTTTATACTCTTGCACAACTTGCTTAGTCATCACATAATACTCGGCAATTTTCTCATAAGAATCTTCAAATTTGAGAATGCTGGTCACTTCATTGGTTTTGGAGTTGCGGAAAATCGCATCATAGCGAGTTGCAATGTAGCCAGAACCTGTGTCCAAGCTTTCGTGGGTATCAATGATAAAACCCATGCGACCCATGACCCGACTTACCTGGGAAATTTCCTTGCCCCGGACTTTATAATTTGAACCCATAGAGTCGCCCTTCACCAGGATTTCTATCGCACCATCCGGATCTTCTTGACCAAGACTAAACTCGTGCTTTCCATGAGACTCGTCAAAGCTTGTGCGTTTACGGTGAGTGACTATATCTCGCAATTGAGTATAAATACCTTCTTCCACTTGCTCATCTGCAACACCCGTAACTTCTACGCCGAGGTCGCCGTTTATGCGAATTTTACCTGTGTGGACTTCATTTTCCTGAACAAGTTGCACATCTGCACTGTAGCCAGGAAAGTTTTCATCCCAAGTGTAACGACTTTCGTAAGCGGTTTGGAATAATTGACGGGCTGTTGTTGGATCTGTCATAAAACCTTGCGGGAAGTGTGGAAACCCGAGCCATGACGGCACGGGAGGAAACACGACACGAGGGACTGCGCGTCCCCGTAAAAGGGAGTAGTTTTTGATTGGATATAATCCCAGGAACTAGTAAACCTGTTTCAGTCTCCTCGCCCAACACAACTAAGATGACTGGTCTTTAACCACGACCTAACAAGAGGTCTTACAGATAATCCGAACTGGAGAAGTATTCGGCGATTGTGTACCAAGTTGTGTCTCATGGGCTAGTCATCACTTACGTCACCCGACTTGTTTCGGACAAGCCCAGTAGCTTGAGCCAAGGGTTGATGACATAACCACTTTGACTTCACCTTTTTCAGTTTAGTCTAAAGTAGAGACACCTCATGCATGGTGCGTCTTTTGAACTAATCTTGTGAGTCGCTATCTGAGGATGAAACCATAACTGGTTGTTGATAGAGTGGTACAGTGAATGTGACTGTTGATCCTAGCCCTTCGCCCAAACTGTAAAAATTCACCTCACCTCCCATCGCCTCTACCAGCTTTTGGGATATTGCCAGTCCTAAGCCTGTTCCGCCGTACTGGCGAGTGCGGGAGCTATCTACCTGACTAAATAATTGAAACAGTTTGTCCTGTTTGTCTAGAGAAACACCAATACCTGTGTCGGCAACACGCACTCTTACCATGCCTGGAAATTGTTGGTCTTGAAATGTCACTTTTTTGCGAACGACATCGGCACTGATAGTTATACCGCCTTCATGGGTAAATTTAATAGCATTGCCAACCAGATTTAACATCACTTGCTTCAGGCGCTGGTAATCACCATAGACGATAATTTCATCAGAGGTAGGAGGCTTTTGTATTCGGAAGCTAAGGTTTCTCCCCTCTGCCTGAGGTCCCATAAAGCTTTCTACATCACTAAATAGCTCATCTAAGGTGACCGATCGCAATTCCAGTTCCATTTTGCCAGCTTCAATTCTGGCAATGTCCAACATATCGTTGATAATATCAAGCAGGTAAAGTGATGATTTGTGAGCTTCTTGCAGAAACTGCGTTTGTTCCTCTGGATCGTCTGCCATACCCTCCAGAATCAACTTTAAAAATCCGATGATGCCGTTGAGTGGCGTTCTCAGCTCATGGGTGACATTGGCGAGAAATTCTCTAATGCGGCGGGTGGCTTGTTCGGCTTGTTGACGTGCTTCTTCTAGTTCTTTATATAAGGTAGCGTGGGCGATCGCTGTTCCTAGCTGATCTGCCACCTCTTTTGCCAGTTCAAGTTCCTCTGGGGTGATCTGGGAGCACATTTTGCTCAAGGTGACAGCAATTAATCCATTTGGCTGGTCTTGGTAGCAAGTCGTAACCACTAACATTCTCTGCTGATTGAACAGAGGATGTTGTGGCTTTTCTACTAGAATAGGTTGTAAAGTTGCCAATGCTTGGGTAAAGCCCGGCTCAGAAGCCATATCTATTTCCAAGCCAAGCATAGAACCATTATTTGGTTGGCGGTACTCTGCTATCACCTGCACTTTCGTGCTTGATGATTGGTAGGGACAAATGATGCAGCGTTCCACTTGCAGCGCTTCCCCCAAACTATCCACCGTTTGTTGCCAAATAATATCCAGATCCAATGTCCGCCGGATATTTCTAGTAATTTGGTTGATCAGGTTATGGTGGCGCTGTGAATGTCTCGCTGCTTGCTCTACGGCTGTTTGAGAACCCAAGTTTTCTTCTTGTTTGCTGAGTGCTGTTTGCAGCAGCCGTCCCATGACTAAAACTGTTGTTGGGGTGCTTGCCAAGGAGGATATGATTGGACTGATCACCAACTCCAACTCAAACAACTGCTGACCGTAGCTAAACCAGCACTGATACCTGTCTGGCATCAAAGTTGTTAAAATCCGCTGCAACATGGACAAATATGCTGCCTTATCAACTGGGAAGAAGGCATATTCTTTGCCGCCTTGGTCTTCAACGATTTGCTGTGGGTTTAACCCTAAGCATTCGCTGTATTGCCACCAGAAGGTTAGGTAACGCCCTGTACCATCTTGCGTGTACACCAACTCGGCTCCTAAACTTGCCCATGAGCCATTAGTGTTACTGGTAATATCTTCTAGATTTTTTGACAATATCTTCGACCTTTGGGAGTTAGCAGTAATACTCATGACTCGAGTTGGATAAGTAAATGGCACCCCAAAAAAGCTTTGCTATTCGCTGCTGAAAGTTTGGCATAAATTTTTCAGATTTAGCATACTTGAGCGGCGATTTTTGGTTGTTCTAAAGTCTAGCATCGGAGATTTTACATTTTTTAATCCTCCATATATATCTTACTTTTTAGCTTTTTTTTAGATTTTTTTTTGAGTTTAATCGTTCCATTCCCCTCGAGGTGGTAAAGGTTTACGCACAGGGTTGCGCGTCAGTTCATCATCTCTTGGGGTTTCACCCCTCAGCCACTGGCGGATCGCCACCTCAATCACTTTGCTGGGGTCATTGGTGAGATGCTGAATTTGTTCTAGTAACTCGGAGTCTAGGCGAATAGCAATCTCTACCTTATCGGCAAGTCTTTGTTCCGCATCGGTAGCTTTCTCTTTCATATTCATAGGGTTACTTAGTGAATTTGTTTTTTCCAAGGCTTTGTAAAGTAGGTCTATTCACACAGCGGGGCTGTTGCGGCTTGCAATCGCCCATAAGCCCGTATGAATGCACTTCTTGTTGTTTATTGTACGCCTCTAACTGATGAATACTAGAAGCTATGGATAGACCTTCATAAAACAGGAGCGTTCATTTTGGGAACCTTCTGCTTTTAAGCCAGGGAGGAAACACGGCTCGCGCTCATATCTTCTTGAAAGTCCACAAGTCAATCTTCATTTGTCAGTAGTCAATAGTCAATAGTCATTAGTCATTAGTCATTTGTAGAGACGCGCTAGAGATGAAAGCGTCTGTACATCTTCTTGTCCCGTCGTCCTGAGCCAATAATTTTGATTTTTGAGTTATGGTTGTTGTTCTCTTGTCCCCTCGTCTCCCCTTGCAGTCTTCACCGTCTCACCTAAGAAAGCATTAAAATACGTTAAGTATATTGCTCTTTTATCCCTTGTTGCCGCTAAAGCAAAGAAGTATATGACTGACGTTCCCGCAGCTCGCATTCGGAATTTTTGTATTATTGCTCACATTGATCATGGGAAATCTACTCTAGCAGACCGCTTGCTGCAAGTGACAGGCACTGTGGATAAGCGGGAGATGAAGGAACAGTTTCTCGACAACATGGATTTGGAACGGGAGCGCGGCATTACCATTAAGCTGCAAGCTGCCCGGATGAATTATAAGGCAAAAGATGGTCAGGAGTATGTACTGAATTTAATTGACACTCCAGGGCATGTGGATTTTTCCTATGAAGTGTCCCGGAGTCTTGCTGCTTGCGAAGGTGCGCTGTTGGTAGTAGACGCTTCCCAGGGAGTAGAAGCGCAAACCCTGGCAAATGTGTATTTGGCTCTAGAGCATAACTTGGAAATTATTCCAGTTTTGAATAAAATTGACTTACCTGGAGCAGAACCAAACAGAGTCATCAGCGAAATTGAAGAAATTATCGGTTTAGATTGCAGCGGTGCAATTCTCGCCTCTGCCAAAGAGGGTATAGGCATTGACGAGATTTTAGAAACCATTGTTGAGCGTGTACCACCGCCACAAAACACGGTGAATGACCGATTAAGAGCATTAATTTTTGATAGCTACTACGACAGCTACCGGGGAGTGATTGTTTATTTCCGGGTGATGGATGGCACAGTCAAGAAGGGCGATCGCGTCTACCTAATGGCATCTGGCAAAGAATACGAAATTGATGAGTTAGGAGTGCTTTCTCCCACCCAAAAGCAAGTGCAAGAACTGCATGCTGGGGAAGTAGGTTATTTAGGCGCAGCAATTAAAGCTGTAGCTGATGCACGGGTAGGAGACACAATAACCTTATCCAACGCCAAAGCTGCTGAACCATTGCCTGGTTACACAGAAGCTAACCCAATGGTCTTTTGTGGGATGTTCCCGATTGATGCTGACCAATTTGGAGACTTGCGCGAAGCTTTGGATAAGCTGAAACTCAACGATGCAGCGCTGCACTTTGAACCAGAAACTTCTAGCGCAATGGGTTTTGGCTTCCGCTGTGGCTTCTTAGGTTTGCTGCACATGGAAATTGTGCAAGAACGCCTAGAACGAGAGTACGACTTGGATTTAATTATCACCGCCCCCTCAGTGGTTTATAAAGTGATCACCGTCAAAGGTGAAGAACTGTACATCGACAACCCCAGTCACTTACCTTCTCCTAACGAACGGGAAAAAATCGAAGAACCTTACGTCCAAGTGGATATGATTACGCCAGAAACTTACGTCGGCACTTTGATGGAGTTGGCGCAAAATCGGCGTGGTGTCTTTAAAGACATGAAATATCTCACTCAAGGACGCACCACACTCACTTACGAGTTGCCTTTGGCAGAAGTAGTTACGGACTTTTTTGACCAAATGAAATCCCGCTCGCGGGGATATGCCAGCATGGAATATCAACTTATTGGCTACCGCGAAAATCCCCTTGTGAAGCTGGATATTATGATCAATGGCGATCCAGTGGATTCCTTGGCGATGATTGTCCATAGGGATAAAGCATACAACGTCGGGCGGTCAATGGCTGAGAAGCTAAAAGAATTGATTCCACGCCATCAATTCAAAGTGCCTATTCAAGCATCAATTGGCAGTAAAGTTATTGCCAGTGAACATATCCCAGCTTTACGTAAAGACGTGCTTGCCAAGTGTTACGGCGGTGACATTAGCCGGAAGAAGAAACTCTTGCAGAAGCAGGCAAAAGGTAAAAAGCGGATGAAATCGGTGGGTACAGTGGATGTACCGCAAGAAGCGTTTATGGCAGTGCTGCGTTTAGATCCGCAGTAATACCATGTTCGGCTAATTAGTTATGATTCCCACATTGACTGCACCCCACCCCTTTATCCCCTCCCCGCTTGCGGTGAGTCCAGCGCTGTAGGCGGGTTTGCCGCCGTAGGCGACTGGCGTAAGCGCAAAGCGCACGCCAAAGGCGAACGCGTAGCGTGCCGTTCGGCGATAGCCGTGGCGCAAGCCATAGGCATACCCGGAGGGGGAGGGGACGTGAAGCGTACCTTTACGGGGGTGAGGTTCTTCAGGAATGATAAGTAATCAACCGAACCTGATATAACCCCATCCCCTTCCCTGTTGACGGGAAGAGTATTGGGAACCGCAGATGTACGCAGATAAGCATAGATAATTTATCTGTGTGCATCTGTGTTTATCTGTGATTTGATATTGAAAATGTTGACTTAACGTCGTGAAAATTCGACTCTACGACCCACATGATTTAGAAGAGATTGTTCAGCTTTGGTATAAAACTTGGTACGAAACATTTCCCAACATTCAACATCCACAGCCATATTCTGCATGGAAATCTCGCTTTCGTGATGATCTGGCTGTCAAAGGAGAAATTTGGGTTGCCGAAGTTGAATCTCACATTGTGGGCTTTGTCGTAGTGATAAAAGAAGAACAGTATTTGGCGTTGAGATAGGAAACGGACAAAAAACAACGCTCGACGTATAATCCTTGAAGCAAAATCTCGTAAGCTAAAGCAGAATAAGAGATTGAGCTAATTACGCGACCAAGGCTCTAAGTTTTCTCATTAAAGCGATTTTTGATTATACGTCAAGTTTTTTAAATGATAATCCCAGCTTTTTTAAGGATTATACGTCTAGTTGGGCCAAATATGAACGTATAACTAGATTTATACGCGCAGCGTTGTTTATAGCGGTTTTCAGTTGGATGCAGTACAATAACCACAATGTTTAAACCAACC
>NZ_CAWMYC010000150.1:0-49106 GCF_963872035.1 Scytonema sp. HK-05 | reverse complement strand
CTGGCGACTTATCCCCATGTCTAAAGCCAGGGGCTTGCGTCTCGTTTTCCGGTCAGGACTGTTTTCAGGTGGCAGAAACACTCCGTCAATCCGGAAAGCCGTTTGTTTGATTTCCACGGAACGGAATTGATAACCTCTAGTCTCGTTGGTAGAACGCCCAATCAACTCAAAGAAAATACTGGGAAACTCTGCAAACAATTGATAAAAGATGCTGTCAGTCTTCACTCTGGCTTTTTGCCTTTAAAAATTACGCTATGTTGATTTTAAGTGCAGCAACGCCCATTCTGACTTTTTATGGTTCCCCTTGTCCTGAAATGTGCGCTTTGTGTTACGCAAGCATAACAACCAAGGTAAACTGGTTGAATTGATTAATATAGTTAAGCCACGCTTTCCTTGACAACAGTGTCCTATGCCTGCATTTTTATTAGAAGTCGGTACAGAAGAACTACCCGCAAGCTTTCTCAGTAGCGCGATCGCACAATGGAAGTCGCGCATTCCCCAAACTCTCAAAGAAAACAGCCTCACTTACGATGCTGTGGAAGTTTACGGGACTCCCCGCCGTTTAGCCGTACTCATCAAAAATCTACCATCCCAACAAAGCGATCGCGAAGAGGAAATTAAAGGTCCCCCCGCACAAGCTGCGTTTAAAGATGGGAAACCGACACCAGCCGCGCAAGGCTTTGCTAAAAAGCAAGGTGTGGAACTCGACGCCTTGGAAGTTCGCGCTACGGATAAGGGGGATTTTGTCTTTGTACGGAAACTCACTCCCGGTCGTCCGGTTGCCGATATTTTAACAGAACTTGTTCCTCAGTGGATTTTCAAACTCGAAGGCAAGCGGTTAATGCGTTGGGGTGACGGGGATAAAACATTTTCTCGTCCCATCCGCTGGATTGTTGCTTTGTTAGATGAGGCGGTGCTGCCAATAGAATTAGATAATGGTTCGGAGACGATAAAGAGCGATCGCATTTCCCAAGGTCATCGGGTCTTGCATCCAGAAATCGTCACAATTCCCGAATCTACTGATTATATCACGGCGCTTCGCTCTGCATATGTCGTCGTTGATCCCGATGAACGGGCAAATACCATCACGCAGCAAGTCAAAGAATCTGTACAAAAGTTAGATGGCTATGCAGAGATTTACCAAGATTTATTAGAGGAAGTCACAAACCTCGTAGAATTTCCCTCAGCAGTTATCGGTAAATTTGAATCAGAGTTTTTGAACCTACCCACTGAGGTAATTACCACTGTGATGGTAAGTCACCAGCGTTATTTTCCTGTGTTCCAAGCTAAAGATTCAAAAGAATTACTACCCAACTTTATCACTGTCTCTAACGGCGATCCCACGAAATCAGACATCATTGCTGTCGGAAATGAAAGAGTTATCCGCGCACGTTTAGCCGATGGTCGATTTTTCTACGACGCCGATTTAGAAAAACCCTTAGAAAGCTTTTTACCTCAGTTGGAAAAAGTGACTTTCCAAGAGGATTTGGGTTCGTTGCGTGCCAAAGTAGATA
This sequence comes from Scytonema sp. HK-05, assembly GCF_963872035.1. Lineage (NCBI taxonomy): Bacteria > Bacillati > Cyanobacteriota > Cyanophyceae > Nostocales > Scytonemataceae > Scytonema > Scytonema sp. HK-05. Next base: position 47,592 of record NZ_CAWMYC010000150.1, on the reverse strand, counting down.
GAATTGGCAAAATTGCTCAGCAAATTACAGAACAACTGCAATTAAGCGAAAAAGAACGGGAAAATATCCAAAGAGCAGCTATCTTGTGCAAAGCTGATTTAGTTAGCCAAATGGTCTACGAATTCCCAGAATTACAGGGAATTATGGGACAAAAATATGCCTTAGCCAGTAAAGAAGATGAAGCCGTTGCCACGGCAATTTTTGAACATTATCTACCTCGCGGGGCGGATGACATTTTACCCGAAACTTTGGTAGGACAAATTGTCGGTTTGGCAGACAGACTTGACACGTTAGTCAGCATCTTTGGATTGGGGATGATACCCACGGGTTCTTCTGACCCCTTCGCCTTGCGACGGGCTGCAAATGCGATCATTAACATTACATGGGCGGCTAATCTACCAATCAATCTGCAACAGTTACTAGAGCAAATAGCAACAGATTTTGTTAAGGAACATAACAAAGATAGAAATCAATTAGTCGCTGCTTTACAAGAATTCTTCCTGCAACGTATCAGGACATTGCTACAAGAAGAAAAAGGCATTGATTATGACTTGGTAAATGCAGTTTTGGGAGAAAATGACCCAGAATATGCAGAAAGGGCGTTAAAAGATTTATTGGATGTGCGCGAGCGCGCCACTTTCCTCCAACAAATCCGCAGTGATGGTACATTAGATAACATCTACGAAACGGTTAACCGTTCCACTCGTTTAGCGGCTCAAGGAAATTTAGATACAAAACAACTTGATCCAATATCAGTAGTTCACAAAGAACTCTTCCAAAAATCATCCGAAGAAGCTTTTTACAATGCCATTGTGGATTTAGTGCCGCAAACTCAAGCAGCCCAACAGTCACGAGATTATAGGCAGTTGGTAACAGCATTAGAGCAAATTACCCCCACCGTCAGCAACTTTTTTGACGGTGCAGAAAGCGTTTTAGTGATGGACCCAAATCCAGAAATTAAACGGAATCGGTTAAATTTGCTCGGATTACTTCGCAACCATGCGCGTATTTTAGCGGACTTTGGTGCGATAGTAAAAAATTTGTAGCATACGTAAAAAAAAGTTGTGTGATTCTAGCAAATAAACGCTACGATAATGATGCTTAACCAGGGACCTCTGCCACAGTCTATGCCCAAAGCCCACGTCATTGGATTAGGAAAGTCCGGTATTGCTGCGGCGAGATTGTTGAAACGGGAAGGTTGGGAGGTAGATCTGAGCGATCGCAACACCTCCCTTGACCTCCTCAAGCAACAACAGGAACTTGCCGCAGAGCAAATAACCGTTAAACTGGGATATTCCCTGGAACTCAATAATTCAGATTTACCCCAATTGATAGTTGTTAGCCCAGGCGTACCTTGGGATGTGCCTGTGTTGGTTAAGGCACGAGAATTGGGCATTAAAACCATCGGAGAGATGGAACTCGCTTGGCAACATTTGCAATCAGTACCCTGGGTAGCAATTACTGGCACAAACGGTAAAACCACTACCACATCCTTAATTGCTGCAATTTTTGAACAAGCAGGATTAAACGCTCCCGCCTGCGGTAACATTGGCTACGCTGCTGGCGAAGTCGCCCTGGCTGTGGGAAGAGCAGGGGGAGCAGTTACTTCCTCATCTTCCTCATCCTCCTCATCTCCCCACACTCAAATCGACTGGGTAATTGCAGAGGTGAGCAGTTATCAAATAGAATCATCTTGCTCCCTTGCGCCTCGCATCGGCGTTTGGACGACTTTCACACCAGATCATCTCAGTCGCCATAAAACCTTAGAAAACTACTACAACATCAAAGCGCAGTTGCTGCGTCAGTCTCAGATACAAATTTTCAACGGTGATGATCCATATCTGAGGAAGGTGGGTGAAAGTGATTGGCGTGATGCTTATTGGACAAGCGTCAAAGGTAAAGATGATTTGATAAGTTCCAAAGGCTATTACATAGAAGATGGCTGGGTTGTAGAGACGAGAGGCGGCGCGTCTCTACAAGATGAACGCATTGTGGAAGTTTCCGCTTTGCGGATGGTGGGAGAACACAACCTGCAAAATCTGCTGATGTCAGTTGCAGCGGCGCGTTTGGCGGGAATTGATAAAGATGCGATTTCTCGCGCTATCCGTGAATTCCCTGGTGTCCCTCATCGTTTGGAACACATTTGTACTTGGGAAGGCATTGATTTCATCAACGACAGTAAAGCAACTAACTATGATGCTGCTGAAGTTGGCTTGGTATCCGTTAAAAGTCCTGTCGTATTAATTGCTGGTGGAGAAGCCAAAGCTGGTGATGACACTGGCTGGATGGCAAAAATTAAAGCTAAAGCCGCCTCAGTATTGCTGATTGGGAGTGCTGCACCTGCATTTGCCCAACGCTTGCAAGAAGAAGGATATAACAGTTACGAAATTGTAGAAACAATGGAGAAGGCTGTTCCCAGATCAGCGGAATTAGCAAAACAGCATCAAGCGCCTGTGGTGCTACTCTCTCCTGCTTGTGCAAGTTTCGACCAGTATGCCAATTTTGAACAGCGCGGTGATCATTTTCGGCAGTTGTGTTTGGATCTGTTGAAATAGCAAGCCCAAATTGATCTCTCCCCGAATTTAGCGAAGCGGAATCCGGGGATTTTTTCAGAGTCTAATCGGTCTAGTGGTCTGTCTCATTAATTTTGAAGCCTTCGTAGTGAGTGCTTAAGCGCTCTTGGAGTTTAGGACGCGCATTCCTTACTACGAACTTATACAAGTATCATAATTAATGCGATGAACCACTAGCCTGAGTCAATACTGGCATCTAGCTTTATGGTAGTGTGAAGTTACACTTGACCTCTTGCAATAGATAACTTTCACCGTCATGACTGGAGAGCAAAACCTTGGGAATAGAACTACGCAGTTTCGTATTTCTCGACAGCCTGCAACCTCAACATGCAGCATATATGGGAACGGTAGCCCAAGGTTTCTTGCCATTACCAGGAGATTCATCGCTGTGGATTGAAATCTCTCCTGGTATCGAAATTAATCGGATTACGGATGTAGCTCTCAAAGCTGCTTCTGTCCGTCCGGGAGCACTGGTGGTCGAACGACTGTACGGTCTATTGGAAATTCATTCTAGCTCCCAAGGTGAAACGCGAGCTGCTGGTGCTGCCATTTTGGCGACGCTAGGAGTTCAAAAAGATGAATGTCTCAAACCGCGTGTCGTTTCTAACCAGATTATCCGCAACATTGATGCTTACCAAGCACAACTTCTCAATCGCACGAACCGGGGACAAATGCTACTGGCAGGGCAAACGCTGTATGTATTAGAAGTTGAGCCTGCTGCTTATGCCGCACTGGCTGCGAATGAAGCAGAGAAAGCGGCGGCGATTAACATCCTTGCGGTTCAACCTGTAGGTAGCTTTGGACGGCTTTACTTAGGTGGACAAGAACGGGATATTCTTGCTGGTTCTCGGGGAGCATTAACGGCGATTGAAAGTGTCGCTGGTCGGATACATTCCCAGAGTGGGCGTCAGGAATAAAGGAGAGACAATGGCAAATCTTGAGCATCTGGCTTTACTCAGAGCAGGTGCAGTGACATGGATTGAGTGGAGAAAGAAAAACCCCCAGATTTCACCAGATCTGAGCGCCGCTAACCTGCAAGGCGATAACCTCAAAGGCGCTTTGCTCCACTCTGTAAACTTGAGCAAGGTGGATTTAGATAATGCTTTACTCGTGCAAGCGAATCTTAGCGGTGCTGACCTCAATGGCGCTAACCTCAAGGGTGCCAACCTGATTGAAGCTAACCTGAGTGGGGCTAACTTCAGTGTTGCTAACTTGAGCGGTGCTACACTGACACAGGCAGATCTGAGCCATGCCAATCTGATTGGAGCTGACTTAAGTGAGGTGAATCTCAAAGGCGCTATTCTCGCTGATGCTAACTTGATTGGAACTGATTTGAGAGGCGCTAACTTGAGAGATGCCGATTTGGGTACAGCAAAGTTAACCCGCGCTAACCTCTGTTATGCCGACCTCATCGCAGCTAACTTGATTGCGGCTGACCTAAACAAGGCAAACCTGTACGAGGCGGAAATGATGGGGGCTTACCTTTACAAAACTGACCTGTACAAAGCTAATCTCAGTAACGCTCACCTGAGTGGTGCATACCTGTTGCGGGCTAACCTGAGTGAAGCTGACTTGAGCTTTGCTGACTTGAGATGGACTAACCTTGCAGGAGCTAACTTTGCAGGGGCTAATCTTAGAGGAGCTAACCTTAGGGGCGCTAACCTTAAGGGAGCTAACCTCAGTGGCACGAACCTTGACCAGATAATTATGCCTGACTCTTGAACGCACCATTAGTTGTTAGGAAGTTAATGATGAACCATCGTAACGTGGTAGCTCTCATTACTAAACCTCTTGCAAAAGTCAATTTTATGAAAAAAAAACCACAGATGGACACAGATGGACACAGATAATTTATCTGCGTGTATCTGCGGTTCTAAATATCCATTAATCATACTTTTGCAAGAAGTCTAATGTACCTGCGAGAACTGAGCTAGTGTTTCTTTAGCTCCCAACTCATACAATCTATGTAAATGGTTCGTCACTGACTCGACAAAACGCGACGACTGGGGTAAATCGCCAAAAATCTCACTTAGGCTGAGCAATGGTTTGGGATCAGAGCCAGCAGAGCGGGCTCGTTGAGTCAGGATGTCTGCCATTGGGTCATCAATGGGAATGGGTTTGCCTTGGTCATCCTGTCCATTGAGGTAACGGAACCAGGCAGCAACCGTTAGGCTCATGTAATCAATCGGTTCTCCTTGGCGCAGCGCGTCACGAACTGAGCCGAGAACAAATTTTGGCATTTTGGCAGAGCTATTGAGGCAAAGACGCGGGAGTTGATCCCGAATCTTGGGATTGGCAAAGCGTTCAATTAAGGTCTTTTTGTAATTATCTAAATCAATCCCAGGCACAGGTTGGAGTGTCGGCGTCACTTCTGCCATCAAATGATCAACGGCTTGCCGAATCAATGGGTCTGCCATCACCTCATGGACGTAGGTATATCCTGCCAAAGAGCCGAGATAGCCAATCAACAAGTGACTGGCATTGAGCAGCCGGATTTTCATCATCTCGTAGGGATGAACATCGCTGGTCATTTGGACGCCAACGGCTTCCCAATCGGGTCTACCTGCACAGAAATTGTCTTCGACCACCCACTGAAGGAAGGGCTCTGCCACAACTGGAAAGGCATCCTCAATACCAAACTGTTCTGCCACCATTTTGATATCAGGTTCGGTTGTGGCGGGAGTAATGCGATCAACCATGCAGTTGGGGAAGGCAACTTGTTCGGCAACCCAGCGCCCCAATTCTGGATCTCGCATCTGTGCAAATGCGGTTAGCATTTTGCGGGCAATGTTGCCGTTGCCTTGCAGATTGTCGCAGGACAACACGGTAAACGGTGCTATTCCTTGTTTACGGCGGTGATCAAGTGCTGCTGTCAAAAAGCCATAGACTCCAATTGGTTCATCAGGATGTTGCAGATCGTACTGGATTGTCGGGTGATTGGCATCGAATTCACCGCTGCCTTCAATGTAGTAGTAGCCCCCTTCTGTAATGGTGAGCGTGACAATGCGGCATTTGGGATCTCCTAATGCGTTGATCACTGCCTGTCGGTTATCCGGTGCAAACAGATATTGCGCGATCGCACCAATGACACGAGCGCGATCGCCTTCTGGTGACCGTTCAACCAAGGTATACAAACAATCTTGCGAGTTCAGTGCATCACGCATCCGCTTGTCGTATTCAAGTAGCCCAACTCCGCAGATTCCCCATTCACTACCGGGATTCTCATGAAAGTAATTATCGAGATATAATGCCTGATGTGCTCGATGAAACCCACCAACACCGATATGGACAATTCCATTGGTGATTTGATGGCGATCGTAATTGGGTACGCGAACGTTATTTGCTAAACGAGATAGGGATGCTTCATTCAGCTTGATTGCTGAACCTGTGCTGATATTGCTGTTCATGAGATTCATTCAGGGTTAGGTGGTGACGACGAGCTTTCGGAATGGCTTCACCTTGTTGATTAAACAAATGGCAAAGCTCCCCGTTAATGTACATAGGAAGGCGATCGCGTATATGCGCAGGATTATCTCCGTCTGTTTGCACAACTAAGGTGTCCCCACCCGCAATCTTGACGTAGAGATAGGTTTCTCCTCCCAATCGTTCTACGACTAGCACTTCGCCATTCAAGCTTGCGTTATTCTGATTGAGCCGCAGATGTTCAGGGCGAATCCCCAAAGTTGCTCTATCCCCAACCGACAGGCTTCCGGGCTTCACCGGAATCATTACGGTTGCGTCACCAGGTAGTTTAACTGTTGTACCAGAGTCATTGACACCTGTCACCGTGACTGGGAAAAAGTTCATTTTGGGCGAACCAATAAATCCAGCGACGAATAGATTGCGAGGATGGTGGTACAGTTCCAGTGGAGAACCCACTTGTTCTATAATGCCACCTTGCAACACCACAATCTTGTCAGCAAGCGTCATTGCCTCAACCTGATCGTGCGTCACATAAATCATGGTCGCTTGCAGGCTGTCGTGTAAGCTGGCAAGCTCGATCCGCATTTGCACCCGCAAAGCAGCGTCAAGGTTAGACAGCGGCTCATCAAACAAAAAGACTTTGGGATTGCGCACCAAAGCACGACCGATCGCCACCCGTTGACGCTGTCCTCCCGATAGTTCTTTAGGCTTCCGATTTAAAAGTGGCTCCAGTTGCAAGATGCGAGCAACTTCACGTGCCCTTTCATACCGCTGAGCTTTCGGCATACCCGCAAGCCGGAGGCTAAACGCCATATTCTCCGCCACACTCATGTGAGGATATAAGGCGTAGGTTTGAAACACCATTGCCAAACCGCGTTTATCTGGAGGTACATCATTAACTTTCTGTCCATCGATGAGCAAATCGCCAGAGCTAATTTCCTCCAGTCCAGCAATCATGCGGAGCAAAGTGGATTTCCCACAACCGGAGGGACCGACGAAGACAACAAACTCGCGATCGTTGATGTCAAGATCAACGCCTTTGATCACCTCAGTGTCGGCATAGGTTTTATGGATATCTCTTAAAGCAACTGTTGACATAAAATTTTTGTATTAGAGGGGTTGAGTTTATTTTGAAACGCAGAGTCACGCAGAGGTTTACGCAGCGAAAAGTTCTGCAGGAGGGTTTCCCTCCGTAGGAAACTTTTCAAGACAGAGGAGCGCAGAGCGTTAAGCAGAGCTACTTCGTTTAAAACTCGGATGCTCCCTACTTCACCGCACCAAAGGTGAGACCTCGGACCAATTGCCGTTGACTCAGCCAACCAAAGATGAGAATGGGTGCGATCGCCAGTGTTGATGCTGCTGAAAGTTTTGCCCAGAACAATCCTTGAGGACTGGAAAATGAAGCAATAAAAGCTGTGAGCGGTGCAGCATCTGCCGTGGTCAAGTTCAGGCTCCAAAATGCTTCGTTCCAAGACAAAATAATTGAGAGCAATGCAGTGGATGCAATTCCAGGTAATGCTAGTGGCAGCAACACATGAACAAGTTCTTGCTGAGTCGTTGCCCCATCCATGCGATCGGCTTCGAGAATATCTTTGGGAACCTCTTTGAAGAAGCTGTAGATCATCCAGACGATGATCGGCAAATTAACCAAGGTATAAATGATGATTAAGCCGATACGGGTATCGAGTAACCCAAAGTTGCGACACAAAATGTAGATCGGTACTAGCACACCAACGGACGGTAGCATCTTGGTGGACAGCATCCACAGCAAGGTTCCCTTGGTGCGTTTCGTTGGGAAGAATGCCATTGCGTAGGCGGCAGGTACGGCAAGCAGCAGCGCGAGTATAGTCGCTCCAAGGGAAATCGCTACGCTGTTAAATGCATAATTGAAATAATTTGCCCGGTCTTGTATGGCAACATAGTTTTCCAATGTTGGTCGGAAAAACAACTGGGGAGGAGTTGCAACCGCAGCGACTTCCGTTTTGAAACTGGTGAGAAACATCCAGAAAATCGGGAAAAACAAGATGCAAGCGGCAAGCCAGCCAAGTAATGTCCATAGCCAGGGCTTTGAGGTTTTACGTGCCATTGTTAGGTATCCAAATTACGAGCAACACTACGCATCAAAAAGATTGCCACGATGTTGGCAAGAATTACCGCAATTAATCCACCGGCTGAGGCACCGCCCACATCAAATTCCAGCAGGGCTTTCAGGAAGATGTAATAAGCAAGGTTAGTGGTTGCTAGTCCTGGTCCACCGCCCGTGGTGACAAAGATTTCAGCAAAGATGGTCAGGAAGAAAATTGTCTCGATCATGGCGACCACCGCAATAGCGCGGCTCAGATGCGGCAGCATGACGAAACGAAATAGGGCGATCGCATTCGCTCCATCCATCCTAGCTGCCTCTAGCTGTTCACGATCAAGCGACTGAATTGCAGTCAACAAAATCAGCAAGGCAAAGGGAAGCCATTCCCATGAAACAATGATGATGATAGCTAGCAGGGGAAAGTTTGCAAACCAATCGATCGCCCCCAAACCCAAACCCCTGGTGATTTGAGCAAACAACCCATTCACCGGATGCATCAGCATATTTTTCCAGATCAGGGCGCTAACCGTGGGCATGACGAAAAACGGAGAGATTGCCAACACCCGCGCAATCCCACGCCCATAAAAGTCCTGGTCAAATAGCACTGCTAGGAGTGTACCTAGACCGATCGTGATTGCCAGAACAGAAACGACCAGAATGACTGTGATGATGATTGATGTCCACAGAGCTGAGTCAGTCAGAATGAACGTGAAATTTTCAATCCCGATAAATTTGCGTGCCTGTGGATTCAGCAAGTTATACCGCTGAAACGAAAACCATAGCGTCATTACCAGAGGCACAATCATCCACAGCAGCAGGACAATGACCGAAGGCGCAACCAGAGGTAAGGTTGACACTTGTCGCCTAGTCCGTGGCTTGGCGGGTGGTGGCGTTTCGTGTTGAGGTTTTACCGCTAATGAAGAAGACATAAGCAATTCAAAATTCAAAATTCAAAATGAAAAACCTAGAATTACAGCGATTTTCATTTGGATGAAGTACAAATTCATCTGTGTCCATCTGGAGGACACTGCTGTGGGCGGGTTCCCCGACTTGTTCAAAGCAGCGTCTCCGTAGGAGTTAGCAAGTGTCCGTTGTCCATCTGTGGTTCCATAATTCTTTGATGTATTACACCCAGTTGCAAACCGCTATAATAGGCATCCTGGCTGCTAACTGTATGCAAGTAAAATCTGGAACAGGTTAGAATTACTCGATGTAACCCGTGTGTTTCATGAACCGTTCGGTCGATCTCTGCGATTGCTGCAACGCCTGGTCTAGCGAAGTACGATTGGTCAATGCCGCTGCCAGGGTTTGCCCGACAGAAGAACCGATCGCCTGAAATTCTGGAATATCAACATATTGAACGCCCTTATACGGAGTTGGTTCTGCGGATGGACGGGTAACATCAGCAGATTGGATTGCTCTAAGTACAATCGGAGCAAACGGTGCAGCTTTTCGATAATTTGGATTCTCATAGGTGGATGTTCGCGTACCCGGCGGTACAGCAACCCAGCCATTTTCCTTAGCAACTAGTTGGATGTATTCCTTAGAGGTTGCCCAGGCAACGAACTTTTGAGCGGCTTCAGGTGATTTTGATGTTTTTGGAACCGCTAACGCCCAAGCCCAAAGCCAATTTGAGCCATTGGGATATCTTTCAATTGGCGCACGGGCAAAGCCAACTTTGTCATAGACTTGGGATTCTTTCGGATTGGATAACAGCCCTGCTGCAACGGTTGCATCCACCCACATACCGCATTTGCCCGTCGAGAATAACGCCAGATTCTCATTAAATCCGTTGGAACTGGCTCCCGGCGGACCATACTTTTGGAGCAAATCAACATAAAATCCCACTGCATCTTTCCAGGCTGGAGTATTGATCGTTGGTTGCCACTTCATGTCAAACCAGCGTCCACCATAGGTGTTGACCAACGTGGAAACAAATGCCATGTTTTCACCCCAACCAGGTTTTCCGCGCAGGCAAACCCCATAAACACCATGTTTTGGGTCGTGGATCTTGCTTGCCCATTCTCTCATTTGGGGGTAGGTTGGCTGTTCAGGAACCGTAATCCCAGCTTTTTTAAATAAATCTTTTCGGTAGTACAGCATGGAACTTTCCCCATAGAATGGCACGGCATAGAGTTTACCGTTATGAGAAAGTCCTTCTCGTATAGGTTTGAGCAGGTCATTCACGTCGTAGCTTGCGCCTAGTTGATCCAATGGTCTTAACCAATCCCGCCTAGCCCAGATCGGTGTTTCATAGGAACCAATCGTCAGGACATCGAACTGCCCACCTTGGCTAGCAATATCTGTGGTTGTGCGTTGGCGCAACACGTTTTCTTCCAGGACAACCCACCGTAGTTGAATACTGGGATTGGCTTGCTCGAACCTGCGGGAAAGCCCCTGCATAACCACCATGTCGCCGTTGTTGACAGTGGCGATCGTCAGTGTAGTTTTCTCTGCTGCTCGCGAACTCGGCGAACAAGCATGCAGCAGTTGCACCAGCATCACTCCAGGGACAAATGCAACCAGTACTTTAGCGAAGCGGGGGATACGCATCGCATAACTCCTTTAAATTAAAAAATCGAACGAATTAAATTTTTGATTTTATGCTCTTTTTTTGAGTAAAAGCTCAATAATAGAATCATACCAACCCCACCTCAATGGCTGGCATTTGCAACAATTCTTCAATAAAAGGTTAAAAAAGAGGTTGAAACTATGACAGCGAAAGCAACCTATCAGTTTGCAGGCAAAAACATCCTGATTACAGGCGGTGCGGGAGATATTGGCAAGGCAACTGCACACCGTTTTGCTGCTGATGGTGCAGGTGTAGTCCTGTTGGATTTGAATGAATCGAAGATGGCAGATGTGGCTGAGGAACTAAAAGGGTACAACGTTCCAGTCGGCACATTTCGCTGTGATGTTACGGCTGCTGATGATGTTGCCAAAGCCTTTACTGGTGCTGCTCAACAGCTTGGGCGTATCGATTATGTCTTTAACAACGCGGGCTATCAAGGAGTGTTTGCCAAGACGGACGAATATCCCGATGACGACTTTCAAAAGGTCATTGACATTAACGTTGTCGGCGTTTTCCACGTTCTCAAGGCGGCTGCACAGCACCTGCGCGATGCGGGTGGAGGCGTCATCGTCAACATGGCAAGTTATGCAGGAGTGGTTGGTCCACCGAATATGCTGGCATATGGCGCTTCAAAGTTCGCGGTCATTGGAATGACTCAGACAGCAGCCAAAGATTTAGCTCCCTACGGCATTCGGGTGAATGCGGTCTCTCCTGCGCTCATCGGTCCCGGTTTTATGTGGACGCGGCAAACAGAATTGCAGGCAGCAGTGGGTTCCCAGTACTTTAACGCCGATCCCAAAGTAGTTGAGCAGCAGATGATCAATTCAGTGCCGATGCGCCGTCTGGGAAGCCTAGAGGAAGTTGCGAATGGGGTAGCGTTCCTGATGAGCGACGAAGCAAGCTACCTAACTGGATTCAACTTGGAGATTACTGGCGGGCAATAGAAAATAAAGACAACGAATCTGCGGCTTTCTGTATGCAAGGTGATGTTAAAACACTTAGAGTATACCGCTATACTACCTTCACAAAATTTGAGCAAAAAGTATGCATTTGGGCATATGCTCAAATAATGCAATCATTCTTTTGGTAGGTACATACTTCTTGAAGGTGGGATATGGGAGAACCTTTCTCTGAGCGGCGCGATGCCAGCAAAGCTGGCTTGCCCCTTAGGGCTCGTAAATTAGATATGGCTGCTCACGCTGCCTGGCTGTATTACATCGCCGGCAATACACAGGAAGAGATTGCCGCAAAGCTCAATGTCTCGCGACAGGCTGCACAACGCTTGGTCGCACTTGCAGTCAGTGAAAAATTAATCAAATTTCGGCTCGATCATCCCCTAAGTGAATGCATTGCTTTAGCTGAGGCATTACGCGATAAGTTTGGGCTGTCGCTTTGTGAAGTAGTACCAACTGACGCAGGTAGCGGTGAGACATTTAATGGAATTAGCGTGTGTGCTGCCACTCATCTAGAGGCTTACCTGATCGCGAAAACCCCGATTATACTGGCGTTCTCCTCAGGACGCACGTTGCGAGCAATGGTGGAGCAAATCCCATCAATGAACCAACCACAACATAAGATTGTTTCAATAATTGGGAATATGTCCCACTATGGGCTTGCAGGTCGTCACGAAGTGGTTATGCATTTGTCTGATCGCGTCGGTTCCCAAGCCTACCCAGTGCCGACTCCGGTCGTAGCCACTAGCATTGAAGAACGGGAAGTTTTGCAGACTCAGCGATCGTTTCTCGCCGTCAAGACTCTTGCAGAGCAAGCTAAAGCAACGTTTGTCGGAATTAGCCACATTGCCTGGAATGCCCCATTACATCAAAATGGCTTTATCAATGACGATGAAGTGACTGAATTAATTGAACTGGGTGCAGCAGGGGAAATCGCAGGTTGGGCTTACGACCATTACGGAGTGTTGCTTCAACAGGGAACGAACAGCCGGGTTGCCAGTGTACCACTCGAACAACCCGCTCAACGGCTGATTATTGGTGTGGCAGGGGGTGTGAAAAAGGCGGAGGCGATTCTGGCTGCTCTGCGTGGCAAGTTGATTACCGGACTGATTACTGACGAAGCAGGTGCCCAAGCGATTCTTGCTAAAATTTAGTAGACCGAAAAGTTTTCCAGAACCTTTATCAGCCTCTCATTTGAGCGAGTATATACAATCTGCCGGAATTCTGGCGGAATCCGCTTTTCAAGGAACGGGTGTTGTAGGTGGCTTTTCTTGTAAGTGCTTACGATTGCCCTTTGGGCACTGCGCTGAGTCCCAAAGGGACACGCTACGCGAACGCGCGATCGCGATCATCAGCCCAAAAATATCGGGTGAAACCCTAATTCTTTCGTCAACCTACAAAAATTTTCAGTCTAGTGACTTTTCAAACATCCTCTAAGGTAGCTCTCAAGATGGAGATATTATATTGAGTTTCCGTTGTATAAGGTGTGTAAAAAGAAATTCTACTCACTGAGAATGATATAGAGAACCCAAGTAATAAAACTCCAATACCTGTAAAAGCAGCAGAATAACATCAAAAGCAACAATTATAGCAGTATTAATAGCTGGCACGGCAATGTTAGTTTCTAAGGTGTCTAAGTTATTAGAACCTAAATCTACACTATTAAATCCGATAATTAAAACGACAGTTAAGGATGCAATTTAAACAAGAGTAAAATCAAAGTTTCAAAATAGATAAGTGGTGTCTGGTTATGAACGTAATAACTTATTTTTTCTTATAAAAGCTTGAGTAATAAGTTAATAGCTACTTACTAAATTAAATTTATGCATAATTTTATAGGTCGGGTTGTAGACCAAAAGAATCAACCTATTAAAGATGCAAAGGTTTCATTGGAAGGTTTAGGAACTCCAGTTGTAAAGTATACAGACACAGAAGGAATTTTTCTATTTTCAATTTCTATTATTAGCAGTAGTCATGTGAATGTAAACATAAGGGTAGAAGCTGAAGGCTACAAGCTATATAATCGCTATATTGACCTATCTGTTGTTAATACAAATCCTACAAATCCTGTAGAAATTCGACTCAATCAGAATGATACAGAGAAGTCAAGTGATACAAATCCAGCTATAAAAGCTGCTATAATAGCAGCAAGCGCAACAATTATAGCAGCATTAATAGCTGGTGTTGTAAAGTTATTAGAACCTAAACCTACACCACCAAATCCAGATAATCATAGAACATTAAAATTGCCACAAACCATTCAAAAAAAATCGCCATTACGGATTTCCCCATCACCCTCGGTTGAAAAACTAGCACAGGATTTGCAGGCTGTTAATATTAGTTTTAGCGCTCGTGAACTACGCAATCAGTTAAACAACTCATATTCTCAATACCCACAATTCGCTAATGGCTGTCTTAAGTTTCTGGAAAATCGACGCTTAAAGCAAGAATTATTCTTTGATATGATTTTTTGGAATTATACCCAAGAGCTGGGGGGTAAACCTAACCCAAATTCACCGGATGGAAATTTGGATGCAGAGATATTGAAAGCAGCTATGGTGACAGCACATAACGGACGTTATAGCAATAAAGCCTCATCATTTGAAGACATCGTAGAACCAAAGGAATGATATGGTGTATGGTAAATAGAACTTACGCGATTCAAAACAATTCCGTAGTTGTTGTCTAAATGATTGAAATTGCGCTATTAATTGATTGTGATTTATTTTTAGCATAGCCCCTCAGCGATCACATCGATCTGTAGGGTGCATTGTCGCAAAGCGCAAGGCACCACAATCTCAAACATCCCAAATATACGATAAAAGCTGAACCTCACCACTGGCAGCCCAATCTAACAGGTAAAATGAGACAGTCTAAGACCATGCACAGCCATGACCACCAAAATTACATTAGACATTGATGAAGCTTTGATCCAAAAAGCAGAACGTTGGGCGCAGCAACAACAAATGTCGCTTTCTGATGTGATTTCCAATTTTCTGCGTCAGTTACCAGAACCGGATTTGACACCGCAAGACGAACATCCTTTAGCGAAGTTTGCTGGAATTTTGAGTGCTTCTGAAGCTAGAGAATTGCAGCAGGCGATGTCTGACGACAAGCCACTTCGTGTCTACGCGGCAGAGTTTGAGCAGATAGACACAAATGAATGGTAAGGTAGCCTTGGATACTTCTGTCGCAGTTCGTTTTTTGAATGGCGATGAGGCAGTTGTGGCTCAGGTATTAGCATTGACAACAGTGATTCTACCGACTGTTGTTGTGGGTGAATTATTATTTGGAGCGGAAAACTCAAGTCGTTCTTTGCAAAATCTGCCGCGTTATTTGGAGTTTATTGAGACGTGTGAGGTAGTAAAGTTGGGTCGGGAAACTGCGGTGGTGTATGCTCGAACTCGGTTGGCATTGAAGCAGAAGGGGCGACCGATTCCAATGAATGATGTTTGGATTGCGGCGCAGTGTTTGGAACATGGTTGCCGGTTGGTCACGGATGATTCAGACTTTGGCTATGTGGATGGGCTGATGTTGGAAAACTGGTAGCAAGAGCGATCGCTACATTTGCGCTGGATAAAATTTTGAGTAATAACGCATATCCTAGTGCGATTGGCTTTGCCACTGCCCCTTGGGCGATCGCATCCCTCCCGTAGTGTTGTTGCAAAGCGCAATGCACCATCATCTGTTTTTGTCCGCTCATCGCTCAAAACCTGTCAAGGACTGAGAGCGGAATCTTACGTCACCTCAAAGACCATCTTAAAGATTTGGTATTTTGAAGAGATGACGAGAATTAATAGCATGAACAATCTTGTGACACCACCCGAAAGACAGGCAAAGATGCAACTGTATGATGGTCGTATGCTCGCGTGGTCCGAATGGGGACCTGTTGACGGTCTTCCAGTTTTGTTTTGCACCGGGGCTGGAATGAGCGGGTGGCTTGGTTTTGGCGCAAGCGACCTTCCAGGTCTCGGCTTGAAACTTATTGCCATTGATCGGCCTGGCTTGGGTTTGTCCGATGCTCACCCTAACAAGACGTTGTCCTCTTGGGTGGATGACATGCGGGAGTTTATTCAGGTCAATGATCTGCATGATGTTCTCGCCGTTGGTTTCTCTCAAGGTGCACCGTTCGCATTCGCTCTCGCAGGAAGGAGCCTCGTGAAGGCGATCGCAATTGTGTCCGGTCAGGACGAACTTGCCCATCCGCGTGTGAGACCGCTCTTGCATCCGGATGTAGAGGGGATGATTGCTGCTGTCCAACAAGATGCTATGAAGTTCGAGCAGCACTTTTCCCAGATGGCAACGCAGGAGGGGCTGTGGCAGTTAATCATTGGGATGAGTGCCCAGCGCGATCGGGCGTTGTATGAGAGTGACACGTTGGGCGAAGCATATCAGCGGGCGTTGAAGGAGGGTTTCTCGCAGGGCGCACAGGGATACGCGCGAGACCTCGCCAATGCGCTGGGTTCATGGCCTGTGGAGCTGGAGGACATCACCGTTCCTGTGGATCTCTGGTATGGCGGTTTGGATACTAGCACGGTTCACTCCCCAGATTTTGGCGCGATCCTGGCTTCGCGCCTGCCAAACGCTTCGCATACCGTTGACCCAGAAGAAGGAGGGTCGATTCTCTGGACGAGATCTTACGATATTCTCGCAAAACTGAAATCTCATGTATCGATTACATAAGGTGGTCTTTACCTTAGGATTTTGTAGCTGCCAAACCCGTACGTGCATCAGCATAACAAAGCGATCGCACACTCATGACAAATTTTTTGTGAGTCCAGTGGACTACAAACACCTTTACCGCCATAGTTAAGAACATACCAACTATTCTGTACATAGAAACAGCAAACAAACACTAGGAGTCATTGATGAAGTTTAATGTGACACTTGACCGTGATGAGGACGGAGTTTGGATTGTAGAGTGTCCCAGTATTCCTGGTTGTGTTAGCCAGGGACGTAGTAAAGAGGAAGCTATTGAAAATATCAAGGATGCGATCGCTGCTTGTCTTCAAGTTCGTGCAGAGCGTGGTATGCCATTGACTGATGAATTTGTTGCTGCAAAATAGTGCGTGTATAGCAGCATAACAACAGCAACTGAAAAAAACAAATCAGCAAATCAGCTGTGAGCGATCGCAATGCTTTTGGTTTAGGTATTCACAGGTAAAAAACGAAATATAATTGGTGCAGTACATTTGCACTAGGAGTTAGACAATGATCGATGCCAGTATGGTTTTGGAGATTTTGGCATTCTTTGGTAAAGGCATAGCCAATGCAGGGCTTAAGGATATTTACGAGAAATGGAAGAAGCTTATCAAGGCAAAGATTTCAAGTACAACTGTAGCTAAAACCGTAGAACCTGAAAAATTGTTGGAGGAGTATGAGCAAAATCCTGATATTTGGAAGGAACCTATGAAGGCGGCTTTAGACGAAGCTCAGATCGGCAAAGATGAAGAGATTATAAAAGGAGCATTGCATCTGTTAGGTTTGACGAAACCTACACAAAATAATGGAACTTTTCAAAGTTTCAACAACAACGGATCTGGAACTCAGAACAACATTGGCAACAAATTTATCAACAATCATACTGTATACAATCAAGCATCTGAGTTTTTTGATGAAGTTGATGAGAGAAGCGGCTTCCGAATCCGAACCACTTACCAGAGAGATCATATGACAGGAGCGCGGATCATTGTCGGTAAAGAACTTGCATAAACGTCTAAAAAAGTAACGAAAAATATTCTTCATTGTCTGAAGCATGGAACTCAAATGGGTTGGTTAATCGATCCAGATGAGCAAACTGTGTTTGTCTATCGTCCTAAACAAGAAACTGAAGTGTTTGATGAGCCAGATGAAGTTCTTCCTATGCCATCGTTTGCAAGTGAGCTACATCTTACAATCAAGGATTTGTTTGCTTGGTTGTTAGAGTAAATGTTAAGTAAGTAAGCGGACATAATTAAACGTACGATGTGTTAGGCGTAGCCGCAGGGCATCAATTCCTAAGTAGGATGGTTCATTTTCATTCCACAAACCTACTTAGTAGCCAGTTACCTAACACTGCACGGTTAAGAACATAAGTATAAATTATCGTAGTTTTCACATCCTTCCATATCTTTAGGATGCTTTTTGTCATGAAATTAAAAATATAGCGTCGAATTATGAATAGCCTGTACAGAGTGGTTTTACGGAAAATCTCATTATAAAAAATAGTTAGGTATACTTGTTCGGTATTGTTGGAATTTAGTGCTAGTTATTATTTGGAGCTTTTAGGTTGAACAAATTTTTCAAGCAACGTTTCGATGAGTTAGAGGCTCAAGCAATGCAAGTTGAAGCTTCTAAAAGGATGCACCATAGTGAGATGTTCGCTAGTGGTGAATATATTGATAATGATCTGCTTCTAAATTGGAAAGTAAAAGTTAAAAATTTATTGTCAAAAGTTTGCGGTGAAGAATCTCAACACTTTCAGCAATTCGAGAAAAATGAAGATGGTATACTCTATACAACAAACTACACTACCTTCAAAAGTCTGAAGGCTATATTTTTAGCGGCAAAAGAAGATTTTGAAGGTGGTTACCTTTCATCCATGAGAACACTTGTTCAGGCAGAAGTTTTTGATTCTGAACTTGAACAAGCAAATGAGTTATTGAGTAGCGGCTACTCTACAGCCGCTGCTGTCATCGCAGGCGTTGTACTAGAAACAGCATTGCGGGAGCTATGTGACAAGGAACGTATTTCACATGGAAAGCTAGATAAGATGAATGCTGATTTGACTAAAGCTGGTGTGTACAACAAGCTCGTGCAAAAGCAAATAACTGCATTGGCAGATATACGAAATAGTGCAGCTCATGGCAAACCTAATGAGTTTACGGAGCAAGACGTGAGCAATATGATTAGAGACGTAGGTCAGTTTCTGGCGAACCACCTGATAAGTTAGCATACCTAACAATTTGCTTGGAATGAACTGGTAAGAACTGCTCATGGGGATATAAAGTTCTTTACAGCCGCTCAAGCGAACCGTTATGTTCCAAACTGAGCACCTGCAGACTGAGCAATTTCTGTCAAGCTTTATAGATTCCAACGGAGTAGTCTATTGATAGCCGAGGAGGATGCTTCATTGACAGAATCTGCCGTTGTCACCTATCACTCTAGATTCCGTAAGGTGCTTGAGTACATCGATTCTCATCTAGACGACGACCTTACTGTCGATCGCCTGAGCAACGTTGCTGCATTCTCGAAGTATCATTTTCACAGGCAGTTCTCTGAACTTTTCGGGATTAGCGTATACAAATACGTTCAACTCCATCGCTTGAAGCGCGCTTCTTACCAACTTGCCTTTCGTGACCGTATGCAAATCATCGAGATCTCGCTGGCGAGTGGCTACGAAAACCATGAATCGTTTTCTCGTGCATTCAAGAAAAGCATAGGGCAAACTCCTTCCGAGTTCAGAGAGCGTCCGCAGTGGAATCCTTGGCACTTGACTTACCAACGATTAAGTGACTTAAGGATCAAGCACATGAAACCAGAAAATCAGCCCGCCAATGTCAAGCTAATCACCTTTAAAGACACTAAAGTTGCCGCTCTTGAACATAGGGGCGATCCAAATCTTATCGGGAATTCGGTTCGCAAGTTTATCGAATGGCGAAAGCAGAACAATCTGCTGCCCCAAGTCAGCGCTACTTTTAACATCCTCTACGATAATCCGTCCGAGACGTCGCCTGAAAACTATCGTTTTGACATATGCGCATCAACAGATCGAGATGTGGCTGACAATCCATTTGGGGTTGTAGAAAAAATCATTCCTGGTGGTAGATGCGCCGTATTGCGACACATGGGAGACGACGCTAATCTTGGCGAGAGCATCACTTATCTTTACTCGAACTGGCTCCCGTTGAGTGGAGAAGAACCGCGAGACTTTCCACTGTTTCTACAGAGAGTCAGTTTTTTTCCGGATGTGCCTGAGCATGAGGCGATTACCGACGTGTTTCTTCCGCTCAAGTAAATTCGTGTGGTCAACTGATGTTCTCTCAGTGGTGTGCAATACCACTTCCACGTCGCCACGTTGCAGGAGGCATGCCTAAATGACGCTTGAATGCTCGGTTAAATGCGGCTTCTGACTCATAACCCACTTGAGTGGCAATCTTTACCATGCCTGCATCTGTACTTTTTAGCAAGTTCACCGCTAGCTGTAGCCGCCACTGTGTTAAATATTGCATGGGTGGCTGTCCCAACAGTTGAGTAAAGCGAGTTGCCAGTGTCGATCGCGAAACTCCTACCTGTCCTGCCAGCTCTGTCACCGTCCAGTTATGTTCAGGGCGAGCGTGCAGCAAATTCAGTACCTGACCCACAATTGAGTCATTCAATGCAGCCAGCCAACCAAGCTGTTGTTCTGATATTTGCTGCATCTGGTTGCGGAGAATTTCCACGAACATTAACTCGGTTAACCGTGCCAGTAGACAACTGCTGCCCGGACGATCACCGAGCGTTTCTTGAATGATGTAGCGAACTCCAGTTTCTAACAGCGGAGAAATTGGCTCTGCAAAGACCGGAATATGCATCAGGAGGGGAAGGGTTCGCAGAAATGGATTGAACAACAGTTCGTCACACAGCAAAAAGCCACAGACAAGCTGCGTCAGCGCTCCATTCCCGCCATATTTCAGAACTGGCATATCTGACCAGGGTTGAGGAGGAAGGATATCTCCGACTGGAATCGGCGGTTTACCGGGTTGATCACTCAAAATATGAGAACTGCCATAGGGAAAAACAATGATGTCTCCCTCAGAGAGTTGTTTGCTTTCAGAGCATCCATCAATTTCTACCCAACAGGTTCCCTCAGCAACAATGTGAAACGAGACAATTCGCCGTGAAGCTGCTTGCAGTAGCACTGCTAACTGATCTGGCGGTGGCGTTTCAATACTCCAAGGAGCAAAGTACTCGGTACGAAACCGAACACCACCCGAAAGGCGAATCACTCGAAGCACATCAGAGAGAACATCCATAGCACTTTTAAGTAAGAATTCTTACAACCGTTCACTCAGTAAAGTGACATTTACTGGTCTGGCGTTTCAGTCAAGAACTCCAGAGTCTTAGTCATTGCACATCCCGTTTTTATAGTCAAGTATAGAGTTACAGTGCATTATTCTCCGTTAAGCCGCTGTTAAAAACCTAGCATCTGAAGGGACATCACACAACGTTCAAACATTTCAATTTAACTGTCTCCAGGTTGACAGTTTCTAAATCACAAAGACGAGTGCAATCCCCCTGTGGTCTGCACATTGTCTTTCATCAACTATTCAATTAAGTTTGCTCGTATTTGAAATCAATTCCTGTAACTCTAAAGGACGACACTATGTTGGAATTACAAGCCCCTACAGCCCATTCACCTGCCCAACCCTGGATAGAACTTGCTAAAAATTTAGGTTCTCAATTTGCAGAACGTCGCACTGATGCAAACGAAAACGATCGCTTTGTTACTGAAAACTTTGCAGATTTGAAACAGCATGGATTCGTTTCGGCGGGTGTGCCTACTGAGTTAGGCGGTGGAGGAGCAAGCTACATCGAGATGTGTGGAGTGCTGCGTGAGCTTGCCCATCATTGCAGCTCCACTGCGCTTGCCTTTGCCATGCATACGCATCAAGTAATGATACCTGTATGGCGTTGGCGTCATCAAAATGCTCCTATGGAGGGTTTGCTGCGACGAGTGGCAATGGAACAAATTATCCTCCTCAGTAGCGGTGGTTCTGATTGGTTACAAGGCTCTGGTACGGCAACTCGGGTCGAAGGTGGTTTTTACATTAACGCCTGTAAAGTCTTTGCTAGCGGTGCCCCTGCCGGTGATTTGCTCATGACTAGCGCTGTTTACGATGATCCAGAAGCTGGCTCCACTGTTCTGCATTTTGCGATTCCTGTTCATGCTGAAGGAGTCAAGATTGATCCCGTTTGGCACGCAATGGGTATGCAGGGCACAGGCTCCCACAACATCCTGTTATCGGATGTATTTGTGCCTGATACAGCGATCGCGCTGAGACGACCCCAGGGTAAGTGGCATCCTTTGTTTCACATAATCTCAATGCTGGCAATGCCATTGGTCTACTCAGTATATGTGGGTGTGGCAGAAGCCGCACGAGACTTAACGACGCAGTTGATTCAGAAACGCCCAGAAGATAACCATATTTGCTACTTAGTCGGCGGCATCGAGAACGAACTGATGGCTGCAAAGTTAGCGCTACAACATATGATTACAGTGGCAGATACCAGTCAACCTGGATTTGATACCACTAATCAAATTATGATAGGTCGCACGTTAGCAGCACGTGCTGTGCTCAATGTGGTTGATCTGGCAATGGAAGCTACGGGTGGCACTGCGTTTTATCGTTCGCTGGGTTTAGAGCAATTGTTCCGTGATGCTCAAGCTGCTCGTTATCATCCTTTACGGGAAGGTGAGCAACGCCGACTTGCAGGACAACTTGCCCTCAATTGGACGATCAAGGCAAAAGACTAACTTTCCGCCAACTCTTAACTTAATCAGCGATCGCTGCCCTCCAGTACCAGACGAGCGACTTTACCGCGATGCCCGTCTAGCACTGGAGAGCGATCGTCTAAGCTGGGCAAGCGACCAAATTGAAATTCACATCCTCAAAGGCTGATTTTGAAATCCTCTGCGATCGCGCCTTGCGCGGCTCCCTTCGGGAGCATCGCGAAGCGGGCGCTCTGCGCCATCGCCGTTTGGTTAGAGGATGGAGTTGGCTCAATCCTTTTGCTGCCGAGTTTGGGTCAAACTATGATGTGATAGAAAATTCCGGCAAATCTTCAATGGCTTTTGCTACACAGCGATATTTGTCATGAGTGCTTGAATTACTGGAATTAGTTAGCAAACAGGTAAATTGAGAAAGCAATATAGCTTTTTGCTTGCCGAAAATACCAAAATGAATACGCGATCTACTGAAATGAGAAACGATTTAAGCATTTTGAGAAAGCAATATGCCTTTTTGCTTGCCCAAAACACCAAAATGAGAAACGATTTAAGCATTTTGAGAAAGCAATATGCCTTTTTGCTTATTGAAATCGACTTGATCTATTTTCCCGATGCAGTGACCAGTTATGGTATCGTGAAAATCTAACATTCAAAATGGGTATAACAAAATACAGTAACAGACTCTAGATGGGTAAAGGATACAAGCCGTCTCTTGAGCTAAAACTAGTTGGGGCAGATTTTGAAATCTTCTGTGATCGGTGTTTGGTTAGAGGATGGTGGCTTAATCCTTTTGCTGCTGAGTTGGGGTCAAACTATGATGTGACAGTGAGGCTTCAGGCTGCATCCAATGAGGTGTGGTCAAAGATAATAGCCCTGCTAAAATCCAAATATCCATGCAGAAAGATTGCCTAAACTGTTTATATACAAGCTCTAACAACGGCGCTGCACCGGATGGCAAGTTCGAGTTTACCTGCTTCGGTTACAATTGATTATGCCGCCGATGAGCTTTTTTCTTTCTAATAAATACTTAGATGCTTTAGTCCTTGGTTGGGGTCGTATTTAAACAGTATCGGTAGGTAATCTAAGACTAATGTAGTTTCGGTCAGTTCTTCTATTTTAGTTTTTGAGAGCTAAACTGGTGGCAGTATCAGCAACAGTCTTATGCCTAAGAAGATAAGTGAAGTTTTTGGGGTTTCTGGAGAAGCTCTGGAAAAAGAAGGAGCGTTCAACGGTTTTATAGATATCGACTCAAAGTTTTATGTTGATCCTCATCTTCTTGAAACTACTAAAGTTCCAGAACTTGGAAATTCATACCAAAGATTCAAAGACCATTTCAAAGAAGTTATTCATCTTCTACAGGCAACAAAGAATTCTGGAGATAGATTTTTCCGTGCCGCTCAAAAACGATTGATATTTCCAGAATTACCGTTCGTTTCTTTGGGATATTCTGCAGAAAGTACATCAGGTAGCGGGATTGGATCGGGAATAGCTCAGAATCTAACAAACACAGCTTGGGAAATTATACAAACAGGCATAACCGATCCAGTTATCTTTGAGTTAGTTGGACTGATCGAAGAAAACATTGGTGCTGATCGAATCAGCGATATGGTAATTTACATCATTGTTCTAGATTTACTGGCTTATTCAGAGAGAGTTGCTAAAAATCTCAATTTGAGTACCTTTCATGCAAAAGCACGCGGTAAGGAATTTTTGTTACCAGCAGTTTCGGGTAGTCATCGTCCCACAATCTTGATTCCTAATGAGATTCTAAATGATCTTCCTGTTGCATATGGTTGGGATGATATTGATCGTGTTTGCGCTCACAACGAAGATTTACGTAATCGTGTTAATGAGATTATTGGGGATTCTTGGAAGGATGCTACAAGAAAGAGAATAACTAAGCGTGAGTTGAAGTACATCTTACTACATTATCCCGAACTACTACAGGATCTAGTCGAACAGTATAAAGGTAAACCTGCCGAAAAATATGACTTTGAAAAAGACTCATCGGGGCAGCTTATCTGGTATGAAATTGCAAAAGAGTACGCTGAACTGTTTCCCCTGCCTTTAAGTGTTGAGAGTGGAATAACTTCTGAAAATATTCTTCAGGTGGTTGTCAAGATATGTAATCATTTCAAAACGTTAGTCGAGTCTAACGGACTATCAGTAACATTTTGGAATGATTCCGGGCAATTAAGAAATGGGCGATTTGCCCAACTACTTTTGTTCGGAATTGCCGATGCCTATTGCTGTGCGAACAATCTAGATTTGAACAGAGAACCAAATGCAGGTAGAGGTCCTGTTGATTTCAAGATTTCTAGGGGATACAATGCGCGAGTAAATGTTGAAGTCAAATACACATCAAACAACATTAGATCAGGCTACGAGAAGCAACTTCCTATTTATAATGCTGCTGAGCGAACTTTTCATAGTATTTTTCTTATTATTATCACTACTGAATCTACGAGAGCGTTGGATGAGCTAATCAAGTTCAGGCGAAGTGAGATAAGTGGTGGTAAAAGAGCACCAGAAATCATCGTGGTCGATGGTAGAATTCGACCCTCAGCCAGTAAAGTAAAATAGATCGTGTAGGGTGCGTTGTCGCTCGCGCAACGCACCTAATACTACCAATTTGATAGCATTAACAAAGTGGGCGATAACCGTTGGTGGGCGCAAAGCGCACGCTACGCGAACGGTGAACGCTGTCTTCAGCAGATTTGCAAAATCACTATAGCAAAGCGTAAGAAAAGCAATCGACCGTGGATTAAAAAAACGCTTGAATTAAAACCTGAGCATCACTGGGAATCTCCATCAGGCTACAAAATTTTTGTAGCGGATTGGGGGTTTTTCGTTTCAATGTTCCCCAGAATTGAGTTTTTGAATGCAAGCCTCTCGGTGCTGCTTTCATTTCACACAAACTCGACACGTCCCACCATCTCTTCAGGTGTCATCACCTCATAAATCAAAACCAAGGTTTCAATAATTTCACCAATTGAACGAGTCCCTTTTTTGCAGTAGGTAATGCCAGGATGATCAAGCCTAGAACTTGCAATAATCAAAAAATCTGCATCTTGGGTGAACAGTACTCGCTGTGTTTTCTGAATAAACGCTAACTGGACTTCATCGGTTTGAGTACGTAATTCCACATCATTGGTTGTTGTGACATCAATTCCATAACGGCGCAAGCCAAGCGCGATTGCAGGATCGACATTTTCATCCAGATGAAAGCTAATTCGTTTACTCATTCCTCAACTGTCTGAGTTTCTCTTGGAGATGCGAGGGATGATTTTGCTTCAGTACCTCAACTAACTCATCTTCTTCTGCTATGCGACGATCAATCTCGTCTCGGTGATCAAAGTAATAAGCCATTGCTGCATAAACAGATGCCAGTGACAGGTCATACTTACCAGCAATCTCTACCAAGGAATACCCTAGCTTTAAATGCATCACCGCCACATCTTCTACAGCAATGCGGGTACCGACAATGCGGGGCTTTCCACTCCGCACATTAGAAGCGATCTCGATATGCTCCCGACTGACTAACTGCATTGATGAATCTTCCACGTCCGTTCCATTATTTAATAATACACATCTGTCCTGGCTGTTACAAAGTTATAGATGGAACCAGACCAGCAGAATGCTTGCTTGACCAACCTGCGCGATCGCTCGCCTCTTTCAGCCAGAGCTATTTTACTCAAAAACAACGCCGCGATAAATTTCCGCCATTGGCAATTCCATCCCAACTGAGTCTAGGGAAATAGATTCTTCCAAGCCTTTAAATTCATTGAACAACCAACCTTGGGTTTGCTTGCTATAGCGTTCGACAAAAGCTTCATCCTGCTCGACTAATAAATATTCGCTAAAACTAGGAATTGATCGATATATCCGAAATTTATTTTGTCGGTCGTAATCTGCGGTGGAAGGAGATAGTACTTCAACAATTAAAATAGGATTCAAGACTTCATCCAAGCGATCATTATTCAGTTGCGGTTCGCCCTTAAAAATCATCACGTCTGGATATACTCCGCGTCGATGTTCAGGAATCCACAGCCGCAAATCGCTGTTAATTGGCTCAAATTGAGTATCGCGCAGCAGAAACTTGAGAAAGGCAAAAATATTACCACTGATGCGGCTGTGTTTGAGGGTTCCTCCGGGCATGGGTATAATTTCTCCATCTCGATATTCGCTGCGTCCTTCCGCTTTTTCTTCGAGCGCGCGATATTCATCCAAAGTGTAGCGGCGCTTGATGGTAGAAATCATAGGTCGTAGCCGATCGCATTGGCTATAGGACAACAAGATTATTTTGTCACAGATTTTAGTTGTGAGGTGATGCAGCGATGTCTACGACGACAATCAAACCTAAGCGATGCTCCGTAGGAGCCGCCCAAGGGGCGATTGGCTTTGCCACAATTGGTCGAGCAAGAACGTCCACATGAGCGGATTTCTGTGCGATGATGCCCGGCTTCAGTGGTATGTTCTGAAGGTCTAGGTAAACAGCCCTGGGCGATTGCCTTTGGCACTGCGCTTTGCGCAATCGCCGTCTTAAACCAAGCATTTAGCTGCTTAAACACAGTGGGATGATTAGCTTTGAGGCAGAGGATATACTCAGCTTGCGCCTGCTGAATCTGAGCCGCAATATTTTTTTGAGTGCCCATCGCATCCAGGGTGACATGGTTTCAACAATCAACTACTTGCAGTAATTTTTCAAACAAGGGTTCGCCAAAATTCATTAATCGTAGGGAAGGCATTTCATCAAAAATATTAGGGTAAAAAGTAACCGTGTAATTCTGCCCTTTATAAGTTAGTTGCCAAATACTCTCAGCCCTTCTCTCAAACTGTACGCCATTGACTTTTAAAATTGCTGAGGATGTGAATAACTGCTCAATAGTTTCTGGTGTAAAGGGAGTCGAAGTAATTGGTTTTTGAATTTCCGCTAGATCAGCGTCCAAGTCCATTGCTACCATTTCCTCAATTGCTAGACGAGGTGGTGGGCTGTCTAACACAGAATCGAATTCAGACATTAAAACATCCTCTTCTTCTGGATCTGCACTCATAGCAGCTCGTTCAATAAAGGTAGGAACTTGGGCTAAAATAGGCTGAAGATTACCAACAACAGTGGCAAAAGCATTGATGCGATCGCGTAATTTTTTATAAACCTTCGCTTCTACAGTGCCATCATAGTAAAAATTGTGGATTCGCACAGTAGAATACCTTTGTCCAATGCGGTCAATTCTGCCAATGCGTTGTTCTACCCGCATGGGATTCCAAGGCATATCATAATTAATCAACACACCGCAATTTTGTAAGTTCAAGCCCTCGGAAGCAGATTCTGTACAAAGGAGAATTTTGATTTCATCTTGGCGGAATCGGCGTTTAATTTCTTCCTTGGGAACTAGACACCACTCCCCAGTCTGGTAAAGTTCGCCGCCGCGACCGGAGTAGCAAGCCACTTGACTACCATACAACTCTTGCAAAGTATCCCGCAGATAGTCCATCGTGTCGGTATACTGGGTGAAAACAATAGCACTTTCTCGTTCGGTTAATTCTTGACGCAAAATCTGAATAAAGCGAGAAAGCTTAGTATCTTCCCCAGTATTTTCAAACTGGCGGAGTAAATCTTCAAGATATTGAATTTCCTGGGGATCTACTGGTTCAAAGAAAGATTCCAGCCCAGCAATCACTGCATCATCCTCATTATCCACATCAACTAAATCGTCATCACTTAAAACGCTTCCCTGTTGAGTTAACAGATAATCCAAACGGCGTTGCAGAGATGACTTGATAGCATAAAATGAACTGGTTAGGCGCTTGCGGTAAAGCGTCATCAAAAAACCCAAACAAGAACGTTTATCTTTTTGCGCCAGTCGATAAAAATGACGCACATAGTCACTGACAGCTACATAAAGCGGTACTTCCCGTTGTGGTTCCAAAGTAATGGCGTTGTCCTGCACAACTCTAGTAGGAATATCCCGCTCTAGCAGTCCCCGGCGGTAGTATTGTCGTAAAGTGTCGCGGGTGTGGCGGAACATCAAGTCTTTTAGAGGCGTGTTCACTGTCAAATATTGGCGTGAGGTGTCAATAAAGTCTTCATCTGCCAAAAGTTGTTTGTGATTGGAGATTTTCTTTCCCCGTTGCCAAGTATCTTGCATTTTGTAAGCGAGGATGCGATTTTGTTTAGTTAAAAACTGCTCTAATCTAGAACAAGGCTGTCCGCCGCGCTGAAAATAATCGCTAGACATGACTTGCCAAAAATTAATTACTTCCTGCTTGACAGCACCTTGTAGCGAGGCAAAATAATCGCAGAAATTATCGCCATAACTCCAATGTCCCTGCAATCCCAGCAGGTTTAACAAATCAAAAACTTCTATGGCATCAATTTGCATAGGAGTTGCTGAGAGGAGAATCAGAGATTTGGTTTTCTCCTTCAACTGTGCCATTAACTCTAACAAGCGATTGGGCGTTTCTTTACGGTCTTGAGGACTTTTACGGCGTGCATGGTGCGCTTCATCTAACACTACTAAATCCCAAGGTTCTGCTTCTAGTATCTGGCGCATTCTTTCAGTTCTACGTACTAAATGAGAAGAAGCAAGGATTAAGTCTTGGGTATTCCAGGGATTAGCTGCTGCTGGGATAGTGCGCTTGTAAGGGTCTTTAAATTCTGTAGATGTGTAACTCCAAAAATGCAGATTGAATTTTTCCCGTAATTCTTCTTGCCACTGGGGTTGAACGCTAGCAGGTGCTAAAATTAGTACCCGCTTCACTTTTTTGGACAACAGTAGATAGCGCAGAATTAAACCAGTTTCAATTGTCTTACCTAAACCAACTTCGTCAGCAATAAGAAAACTTTGGGGAAAATTTTGAGCAACGCGACGCAGGATTTTAATTTGGTGCGGCCAGGGTTGAATAGGAATTGATTTTAAACAAAAGTCCAAGCAGCCGGGATGTTCATGAATATTGGCAAGTTGAGTAAATGCTAACCGTTCTTGTTCGTTGTTGACTGTTGACTGTTGACTGTTTATTTCAGTTTTCGTAGTGGGAGCATCTTGCTCCCTACTGGTATCGCTACTGGTAGTAGCGGGCAAGATGCCCGCACTACCCAAGGTTTCAAAACGGACAAGGTTTAATTCTTTTGTTAAAGGTCGAGTATCAAATTCAGCCTGGGCATTCCAGTTAGGTTTCGTAGCAGGGGCGTAACGTAACAACTTTTTTTGTACCGCCTCTGGAACATCAAATACTCGCACGTTAGGCGATACGTCATACCAAAGTTGCTCAAACCTAGCTACTTCTTCTTCAACTCTATCTAGTTCCCTTCCTCCCTCCCAAGAACAATAAACATGAAATGATTCTACATTCCTCTCCCAGCCACCGATAGATTCATTATTGGAACCGTTAAATGCTAATTTATCGCGCTTGCTATCTGTAAAAATGCCAACTTTTTCGTGAAATATATGCTGTGGATCTAGTTGCTGTGTACTGTCTTCTGGCAGTCCATTTTCTTTAAGAGGAATAGCAATTTTAATATCGAGATATTGATTTTGAATTAACCAACTGAGAATTTCTAAGTGTTTGAGTTGAGCAAAACTTTCTGGGGGTTTTAAGTCTGCGTCTAGCCGAGATAGCAATGCGTCGCGCAGTTCGTATCCCTGTTGAATTGCTTGTAAATCTTGCGGACTAAACTGACAGCCCATGATTAAGCGTATTTTCCCCTCATTGTGCAGCATTGCACCTAAACCACGAGCCACTTTACTTAAAATGGCGCTGCTGAAAAAACCTGCTTTGCGGTCATATTGAATGGTACATTCTAAAGCAGGAATGTAGAAATCAGCAATGGTGTTGTGGGTGTTGCTGGAGTAACTAATTTTCCAAGGATATTCACGTAAAATTTTCGGCATATTATGCGGTTGTTTATATCCTTTGAAAATTAATACTAACGAGGTCGATTTTCTCGTCCGTGATATACATGTAAAATAACAACATCTTTTTTCACTAGTATATATATTTTTAACAAAAATGCTAGAATTGATAAAATATCATTACTTTTGATTGTAGACGGGTCACCGTTTTTTTAATCATAATAATCAACAATTAAACCTCGCCAATTTTGAAAAAAATGAGTAGTGCGGGCATCTTGCCCGCTACTAAGCTGAAAAACATCTAAATTGCATAATCAAATTAAATGAAACTCTTGTGGGATGGACATCTTGTCCGCGATAATTATGCAAGTTAAATGTGGAATAGCTTACCAGCAGGAAGCATTTTATCCACTACTACCAGCAGGGAGCAAGATGCTCCCACTACCTACTACCAGCAGGGAGCAAGATGCTCCCACTACTACCACCAGGGAGCAAGATGCTCCCACTACTTTTAAAAACTATGGTTATCACAAGAGATGTGGTTTATATCAATACGGTTCAGATAAGACCAGAACCCGGATCAAAACCACATTGTAGAGACGCGCCATGGCGCGTCTCTACAGAAAACGGGAATACAACTAAAATCCTTAATTGAACCGTATTGTGGTTTATATAAGTCAAATTCTGTAAAGATTTCTGTTAATTCACGTTGGTTCTTCCAAGCTCAAAATAATTGATTGAGCTTCGCTAGTTTTTCTGTTTCTGTTAAGGGTTGTTGTGGTTCTCTAATTGGATTTTCAATAAATTCTACGTCTATGATTATTTCTGTTCTATCTGGAATATTATGAACTTGTTCTAATATTTCAATGTTTTGACCACGTTTTATGCCTCTAACCTTCATATTTGCTTATCTCCTTATTAGTTCAATCATGAATTCTGACCAATGACTGTTAAGCGTTCACTGTAGCTTGCTTCTTGCGGTAGCGAGTTGACTGTTCACCGTCAACTGTCAACAAAATTAAAGTGTATTTGGGTCAATTCCTTGCTGTTGTAATCTAGCTAATAAATTTTGCAATTGTTCTTCTGGGGTTTGGTATCTGTTACCATTTTCGTCATACCAAAATAGCCATTCTCTTATTCTTCCTTGATAACTACCCTGTTCCCGTCCAATACCTAAACCAATTTCGGGCATCCAAACTTGATCGCCTGGTTGTAAAATGTATTCACCATTAATTAAGCGATAAACTTCTAAACGTTGACGCTTACGACGTAGCCGTGTTGGTGCATAAATGACATAATACAAAATGCCTAATTCTGCATAATCAATTTTTTTCTGTTCATATTCGCCATTGTAAGTTTGAGAAACAACTTCTAAAGCTAAAATTGGTGGAATACCCTCTTCTTCCCACAAAACATAACTAGAACGTCCATTTTCTCCCACAAAACGTTCAACACCCAAACTCAGGAATCCATCGGGGACTATGGCTCCTTTATTGGGTGTATAGTAAACTCCCATGTTAATACCGAAAAACCAGTCATCGCGGTTTTGCCAAATAGCGGCTAAGATGGCTAACAATAAATTGGGAATTAATATTTGCAGTTCGTTATCCACAGGGGTATCATCTGAATCTGGTAATTCTGCTGATGAAGGTAGGCACTCTAAAGGATTGTAGTTGAACATAAGCAGTTATTAACCCCCAAAATCTAGGTTTAAACTCAGTTGTCCATTATTCAAGGGTAACTCAGTCTGTTTGTAAGAGACTTTGGCTTTGATTTCATCCATAGCCAACCACAAATCTAATAAGGCTTTCTCTTCGGGGATGCGTTTCTTTTCATCACCAATGCGGGGAATTACTTTTAACGCTACTTCAAATGTCCGCATAAATAAATCGTTGCTGACTAAGCCAGTATTTTTCATAAACCTGCGGACTGGTTCTGTATTTTCTTCTTCTTGGTAAAGGGCGATAATGGCGTGGAGTCCATCTACTAAATATCTGGCAGAAAATTCAGTATCGGTGACGGAGAAAGCGCGCTTTTTCAGGCGTTGTTGCGGGGTGAGTAATTTACAGTAACCGCTAGCTGAATCGAGTAGTTTGTGTTTTTTGACTAAATCGGAAACATCAAAACCACCGACTGCTAAGGCGAGTTGTCTAGCTTCATCGAAGGGGAATTCTCGCGCTTCAAAGGTATCCCAGGCGAGGATGTACCATTGGGTTAAGGGGTCGATACCGTTGAAGTCTTTACCTTGTAATAAGTTTTGTAGTCGGTATTCGACTACGGCTTGGCGTACTTCTTCAAATGCTGCTTTGGGTTCAACTGGATTCCCGGCGCTGTCGAGGATGGAACTATATTTGGTAAACACACTCAATGCAGAACCGAAAGCACTTAAGCACAAGTTTATACCAGGGGGTTTAATGCGGCGTTGCGGATCTACTACTCTATCAGCAGCAGGACGAGAATCTTCAGTTAAGCATTTTTCGAGTTCTGGTGCTTTTTCAAATACGATATTTCGCACGTCAATTCGCACGTCATCCCACCAAGCTTGTTCAGCGTTGGGGTCGCGTTTGCGGCATACTAAAAGCACGGTGCTGGATACGGCGTTTTTCTGCGCTTGGTGTAAGTTTTGGGGGTTTTCGGTACTGACTGCCCAAGATGCGGTAATCTCGAAACCAGCATCGATGAGGGATTTGGCTAAGACATCCCACGCGCCGGAGTCTTTGTGGTTGAATTGTACTGTCATTACGCCGTCGTCGCGGAGGACGCGGTGGTATTCGGCGAACGCCATTGCCATTTTTGCTTCATAGTCTTGGTTGGCGAGTTCTTCAGGTGATACTCCCATGTTGCGGAAGCGGGAAGGGTTGGCGACAGCTTCACGATCTTTGTCGGTGAGTTCTAGGTAGAATAATTCGGGGAAGATATCGCCAAGGGTGCGTTTTAGCCAGACGTAGAAAAAGTCTGATAGTTCGGCGTATTGGATTGTGGCGTAGTAAGGTGGATCGGTAATAACTGCGTCTACAGAGTTATCAGGAATATGAGTTAAGTTATCAGCTGATGCTGATTCTATTTGAATTGATTTTGAGTCGTGTTGTTCAATTCCTGGGATACCTGTTGTACCTGGTTTAGTTCCGAATAACGCACACAAGTTTTCATAATCGGATGCAAATGCATCAGCACATGAAACCCATAGCTCACCAGCACCATTAATTTCTGGGTAATTCCATGTTAAATTAAGTGCGTGCTGAGTAGAAGCTCTCTCTATTGAAGCTCTTGCTGTGTGCCAAATAGACAATCTACAATTTCTATCAACACACCTATCTGAAACTAAAGCTAAATAAGTTGAAATTGCTTGTGCCTTCTCCCATTCATACTCAGCTTGAATTAGTGCTTTTGCTTCGTTGATAATTTCTATATAAGTCACAAGCGTTAAAAGCTGACGAGAGTTAAAACAATCCTCATACCTTCGCAAACCATACTCATAATGGTGAATCATGTAAACCTTTACTGGTTGGTTCACTGGGAATTAAATTACTAATGCTACCATCTGAGTATTTTTGTTGTAGATAAAATTCAGCTTTTTGAATACCATCTAAATCAGTTTGTTTAGGCAGTCTAAATTCTAATCCTGATTTTCCTTGTTTATAGGCTACTGCATATAATTGATAACCTAGACTGTTAACAGATGAATATCTCTTGATTGCTTCATCTTCAATTACATTGCTACAATTAGGACATTTACCAACGCCCCTAGTTAAAGTAATTGTAGTATCAGGATCATATTCATGTTCAATATTTGTAGTGCGAGCATCTTGCTCGCTATCATTTAAAGTTTCATTTTCGTTTGATAAATTAAGAGTATTATTATGTTCTGAGGATAAACGCGAGCGAGACGCTCGCACTACGGGAACGGAATTATCATTATAAATAATCGTTGTCCCCTTCCCCTTCCTCCCCTTAACCAATTCAAAATCAACCCGCTTATTTTCAGGATTAGGAATTGGCTTTACTGCACACCATTTATGTAAATTCTGCTTTTCTGGACGCTTATATAACCACCAATTAGGACTCAACGGAACAACCGACTCACAACTCGGACAAACAACCGTATGCGCCCAAAAATAATTCTGCACAGTTTCCCCAGGTAAAGAAGGGAAAAACTCAGCTAACCTTTTCTCAGCCTCATCCCCTACCCACTTCACCCATTTATCAATATCCTGCTGCAAATCTGGGCCAAACTTTAGCGGATATTCCATCGCCGCCTTCATCGTCACCACCGCTACAGGATTTAAATCAGAAGCCAGCACATTTAACCCATATCTCGCCGCCTCAAAAGGGATACTTCCACCTCCAGCAAACGCATCTAAAATTGTGGGTGTGCGAGTTCCCCAAACCTTCTCGCAATAATCCTGCACCTTCTTAATTTGCACAGAATTAGGCGGCGTTTTATATAGTTTTACCTCCTTCCCCGGTACTAACCCCAGCAAATATTCAAACTCTTGCATTGTGATATCTGCTGGTAATAAAGAAGCCAACACACTGGCGCGACTAAATGACAATGGCTTACGTGAATACCAGCGATGTAATCCTTTAAATGGATTTCCCCCGTGTTCAAAATTAACTTGCTCGTTTAATACCTGCACAGGCATCATTTTTTCAATAAAAACATCGGGGCGTTTGGGGGTTGGTTTATCCATCAGGGATTACAGGAGATTGAGAATTTCATTTCATGTATATTGTAGTGCGCGGATTGCGTAGTGCGGGCATCTTGCCCGCTACTGTTCGCCAAACGCCGGGTTTTCAATCTCCACGCGATTTTTCAGATGAACGCCGGGTTTTCATATCAACGCCGGGTTTTCAGATGAACGCCGGGTTTTCATATCAACGCCGGGTTTTCATATCAACGCCGGGTTTTCATATCAACGCCGGGTTTTCATATCAACGCGAGCAAGATGCTCGCACTACAGGATATTATTAAAATGTTTCCCATAAAAAGGGATATTCTTCAGGGGTAATCGATAAACCTGCTTTTACAGGATTTTGTCGAATATATTCCCATTTATTATTAAACTCTTCTTCGGTTCTAATCATTTCGTCGTATCTACCATCTTGCCAAACTTTCCCAATATGTAACATTGCTTTCGGAATTTGTTTGGAGCTATAACTTTTTATACTATGCAAAATACTTCCAATTGACCAATATTCTGTTTCAGATTTTGGGAAAGGTTGAATCATAATATGTACGTGATCTGGCATTATTACAACGGCGAAAAGCTCATATCTTTGTTCATGAAAAAACTTACAAGCATCTAATACAACTTGTCTAGCTTCTGGTGTGAGTTCTAATCTTTCCCAAGTTACAAATGTAATAAAATATCTACATTTTGGCTTTTCTAATTGTGGTAATTGCTTTTTATATCTCATTTTTATATATGAAATTACCGTCTCTTTTTAAACCTCTTCAAAAGTTTCTATAAGTTTACCTTGTTTGCCTGAAGTAGCTTTCATACCTCACGAATTTTCATCGATTTTACTTCCCCCGTTTCGGCATCTACGGTAAATATTTTATACTCACGTTCATATTTAGTAGCTAAAGAAATAGCTTCAGAAATAAGTGTTCTTTCAGTCTTAGCTACAGGGCGACTAAAACCTAATGTTACATACCAAAACCTTTTATTCTCTGACAATTATACTTCTTCAAGCAAGATATCATTGATAGAATTACCTATCATATCCTGGATATCTTCAAAATATTTTTTAGCAGCTACAACAGCCCCACGCACATCAATTTTCATATATTTTTACCTCCTGATTTATAGTTATAAACCTCGTCCATTTTCAATCCTGGAGTAGTGCGGGCATCTTGCCCGCTAATAACCCCACAGAGAGCTACTACCAGCAGGGGGCTAACCGCGTCTTGCCTGTAAGGGAGCAAGATGCTACTACCAGTTGGGAGCAAGATGCTACTACCAGTTGGGAGCAAGATGCTCCCACTACTTTTAAAACTATGGTTATTAAAATAGATGTGGTTTAACTTTATTTGTTAACTGTTCACTGTTAACCGTCAACTAATCCCCCAAAAGGACACGAATCGCTTTCAAAGCCTGATTACGTTTACCATTGCTAATCTTGGCAAACCAGTAGTGCGACTCCTCATAACTCATAGCTCTAATCCCTTGGGTAATATTCGCAATCCGTTCTAGTTTAGAAAGCGGTTGCAAAGTCTGAAACAATAATGCCAGATTTATCCCTGATTCCTCATTTAAAACATAAGGAGTTTGGCGATTGTGACTTAGGGTTTTGGGGTCATAATTGTTCGCCTTCAAACAATCATAAATTGCCTGCTTTACCTGTACTAAAGCATTGCCCTTTAAACGCCCAATGCGTTTGGCAGAAGGACGCTTTTTTTCACCGGCTTTTTTATAAGCACATTGATACAACTCCAGGGCAAAGTTATTATTATCTGTAGGAACTACTCGCAATTGAAACTCTTGCATCTCAGTACGTTACTTTTGCCGTCAAATTCAGCCTGTCAACCGGGTTACGATTCAGGGCTTGTTTGATATTACTGATTTCTGCGCCGTTTGGTTGCACTGGAGATGAAAATTCAAATACTAGCTTCAGCGACACGTCAGCTTTCACATCCGGGCTACTTAGCAGAGTATCAACAGGCCGCTGAAAACTCTGAAATCCTTTGTATGGCCCTTGGTACTCTAATCTGATAAATTGTTCACCAACAGTAATAGTTGCCGTTTGGTCGATTTGGAAGGGCAGCTTGATCAACATAGGGAAAGCCGTCATCAACTTGCGGTAGTCCATCACCTGTCCAACCGAGAGTTCCAGCGACTTGATACCCTGAACTTGATTATCTTGGATGCGATCGCCTAATTCATTAAATACCCTATCGAGTGTTCCCTCCAAGTCAAACTCTTCTGGTTTAGCTTTAAATATAGTCAGATTATCCCAGGAGGCGTTTTTATCTTCGCCAGCGCTTGGTGTGCCAGGTGTTCCAGTACCGTAGCTTAAAATACTTGCTTGGGTTTCCCTCTCCTCTACTTCGCCATTGCCGTAGTCAGCTACAATTTTGAAAGATGTGGTTTTAGCGTAGGCGTAGCCCGCCGTTCGCGGAGCGTCTCGTAGAGAAGGCATCGCCGTCTCATATTCATCACTAGGGCGAAACTCCCCTGCAACCAAATTTCCATCCTGATACAGCTTAATGGTCAAAGCCCCCGATGCTTTCCATCGCACCCGCACGGGTTTTACCGATTCTGTACTGGACATGACTTGGGCGTTAAGTTCAATTTCTCGCGGTTTCGGTAGTTCCAGAATTCCCCGGCGGTAAAGTACCATCCTCTCAGAAAATTCAATGGAGTCGGGTAGGTTAAACTTACCGTCATCGGTTTTTATAAACAGCTTTTCTCCCACCTTCATATCCCAGTTACCAGTCTGCAACCCCTGGCGGATGGTATCTCGCAACTTGGATAATTCAGCATCAAGGAGTATATTTAAACTCAAGTCTTTGGCGAAAGCTTCCTTCAGTGCTTTAGTTGTCCAATGGGTTAACCCAGACAGCCACACCTTCTGCAAAATGTAAGCAGGTGCATAGGGTGGTGATTCTTCAGCACGGATTTTTTGACAATCTTTCAGTGCTTTCAAAATGACATCTTGTTGATTATTTTTGCCCTTGATATCGCTAGAATCTTGTGCAGAAAGGGTGTAGTGCATTAAGCCTTTAGCAGCTTTTACTGGGTCATTAGCAGGGTAAAATAAATGGCGGTAAGCATTTGTTAAAGATACTCTTACCCCTAAATCAAGAGAACCTTTTTTATCTTTGAGTTGTTTTTGCTGACTTTCTGATAAATCTTGCAAGCGATTGGGAGAATTCAGAATATTTTGAATTGCCCTAAACTCTCTGGCATTGTCAATTGCTCGGTCTAATTCTTGCTTATTGGCGACTAAAAATAACAAACGATTTCTAAAAGTCCGAAACTTACCTGACTCACCTGTTTCATTAAAAATTTTCTCCACAAGTACGGGAGGTCCTTCGGTAGTTGCAGAAATAGTCGCCTCGTTAAAGTCAATTAAACATAGGGCGATACTCTCGGACACGTCATCCACATCTGCGGGTGATTCTGGTGCAATAACTAGCTTGAAGAATTTATCAGCAAAAATCGTGTCGCGGCGACTTCGTAAATCGTCTTTTGCCTCAGTAATTCCAACTTGGGCTTTTTCTTCGGCAATAATTTTATTGATTGATGGTTCTTCCTTGAAACGAGCCAGAGTTGTAATCGGATCATTTTCCAAGTACCAAGCAACTTCACTCAGTCTTTCTAAGGCAGTATCAACAAAGCCAATTTCTAACCCTGGTGTCAACAAAGATAAATTTAATTCGGCGCGACGAATACCAGCAGATATACCCTGAGTGATAGAATGCAAAAAAATAGTCCGGGCTACCCAAGTTGAAAAGGGAGGTTTACCAGCAGCTTTCCATTCTGCATCTTGTAACTGCGCGTGTGCTTCTCTACCATCTTTGTTGTAAATGTCTGCTTGGATAGTAATCCGCATCAAGGGACGTTCCAAACGGGCAGTTAAATCGCTGGTGATTTCTTCCTCAATACCGACAGGGATGTGGTGGGGATGAATTACAGGTATCCATGCAGTAGTATCTGACCATAGATAACGTATGACTCTGGCAAATAACCGCAAAGCCCCTCTGGTACGTTGGAAGTTGGGAATAGAGGCGATTTTTTTAGTTAACAGGTTAAATAATTCGGGGTGGAAGGGGTAACTTTGCTCGATGCTTTCCATGTAGCGTGCATCTTTGCAACCATCTGGTAAATTAATCCGACTAGCTTTATAACTCTGTAAATATTCTTTTGAAGCATTATTGGCAGCATTAGCTTCAATACTGCTGAACATCCTCTGTTTAACTATGTTGTAAATTTCAATATCAGTGCTGGGTTTAAGAATGCGTTCTTGTCTTGCTGTGGCAGAAATTGTTTCCCGAATTTCGGTGGTTTCTTCGCCAAAACTGTCACTGGAGGAAGCGAGGGTGTAAACAAATACCAAATTATTACAAGCTGCTGCTAAGTCCATGAGGGCGAATAAAAAAGCAACAACCTGTCCGGCTAAATCGCTGTTACCAACTATAACAGCTTTGGCTTTTCTCAAGTATGTAGCAATTTCATCGAGGATAATGACTGTGGGCTGCCCCTGCATTATCCTTTCTAAAACAACTGTCCCAGGACTAACTCGCTGTTCATCAGAACCTTTAAGTAAGCTATAACCTGCTACACCATTGATTTGATAAGCAATTTCACCCCAAAGAGTGTAAGTGGTAACGCCAGTGTCCGCATGATAAACACCGTTTACTGGATCAAGGTCTTGGCAAGCGATCGCAGAGGCTTGAATGGGCCGGTCTGGGATTAAATTAATGTTGTCAGTAAAACGGTCTAGTCCCGAAATATCTCGTCCATTTTTGGCAATGTGCCACAAAGCAATTTCATCGTGGGTTTTACCACCACCAAAGCTGGTTTCCAGCCGAATAATAGGAGAACCGGCAGCTTCCCCCACTAAACGCCCAAACACTTCAGAAATTAAAGTTTTTAAACCATCGGTGGCAAATGTATTGGCGAAAAATGCTGTGGGGTCTTGGTAGACTTGGGGCGCTTTCCCTTCAACAACCAGTCGCAACTTGGCGGCAAATAATTCAGGGGAGAGTTCCCCTGCTAAAATTTCTTCTCTGGGAATGCAAGTTTTAAATACTGAGGGAAGCATAAAAATATATTGACAGTTCGTAGTTGACCGTTAAAAGTTGACAGTCAACACCAACCGTCAACAACTCTTTGTCTTTAAATATACATTCTAGACAACTAGATTGCTTCTCTACCCCGTTATAAGGTTTTGGCATTTCCCTGGCTTGTGGAACATTATCGTTCTATGGGTCTGGTCAAAGCGGTTCGTCAACGACACCGACGAACCGCTGCTAGGTCTGTTGAGATCTGGGCTTCGGCCTTAACTTGACACCAATGGCATCCTGCCCGCCCAGTTTATGCAACTTCAATGCTGATTAGCTTACCAACGAAATATCAACGAACGGCTTTGAGGGCATCGTACAACAACTTATATCGCTTAAATCCTGCTTCATACATAGGATTTGCTTGCGGCTGTACGACATTACTATCCTGCGGCAGTATCTTAAGTGCAGCGTCTAAATTGGAATATGCACCAACCCCCACCATTGCCAGAATCGCTGCTCCGTAAGCTGCTCCTTCTTCTGCTTTGGGAGCAATGAGTTCTGTTTGCAAAACATCTGCAAAAATTTGTAACCAGATGTTGGATCGTGCACCTCCACCTGTTGCCAAGAGTTGATGAACGGGAGCGATCTCGGTGATGACTTCCAACGTTTCCCGCAAGCTAAATGCTACACCTTCCAGAACAGCACGAATGATATCTGCCTGCGTATGAGCCAATGACAGATTTACCCAAGCACCCCGAGTATCTGGATCAAGGTGGGGACTGCGTTCTCCTGAAAGGTGGGGCAGAAATAGAACACCACGGGCACCAGGTAGCGATCGCTCTGCTATGTCCATCAGCTCAGTGTAGGGAATATTCGCTGCAAACGTATCTCGATACCAACGCAGAGAACCGCCAGCCGCCAGCGTCACTCCCAAGAGATGATAACCACCATCCACATGACAGAACAAATGTACTCGACCTTGTGGATCGGGAATTGGGCGATCGCACGGTGCAAAGATAACTCCCGACGTGCCAATACTCAAACTGCCCCGGTTTAGGTTGCAGGCGGAGATGCCCAGGCTGATCGCCGCTGCTGCATTGTCGCCTCCGCCTGCAACCACAGGTAATCCCGCAGGCAATCCCACGCGGGCGGCGATTTCTGATTTCAACCGTCCGGCGATCGCCGTAGACTCGACTACAGAGGGGAACAACGCTGGGTTGATATTGAGAGCATTGAGAATATCCGTATCCCATTGCCGATTCGCCAGATTCAAACACCCGACACCGGACGCATCAGACGGTTCTGTCACTAGGGAGCCAGTGAGCACATATCCAAGATAATCTTTTGGCAAAAGAATCTGCCACAGCCGAGCATACGCTTGCGGTTCTTCAGCCCGTAACCACACCAGCTTCGGAAGCTGAAACCCGGTAATCGCAGGATTTCCAGTGCGCTGGATCAACTCCTGACGGGGAATGATGGCTTCAATCGCATCAACAGCTTGACCAGTGCGCTGATCATTCCACAAAATTGCCGGTCTGATCACTCTGCCCTCTGCATCCAGAGGAACCATACCATGCATTTGTCCAGACAAACCGAGGGCGATCGCTTGGTGTCCATCTAGCTGTTGAGCTACATCGAACAGGGCATCCAAACTAGCTTCGACCCAATCCGATGGGTTCTGCTCTGTCCAACCGGGCTGTGGTGTTAACAGGGGATAGCTTCTCGTCGTAGTAGCGATAATTTGCCCTTGCAGATCAACAGCGATCGCCCGCACTCCTCCTGTACCCAGATCTAAGCCAACTACGACGTCACTCAATTGCCCCCTCCCAAATTCAGCAATTCTAGACAAGTAACAATTAACGTTTTGCTGCTTGTTCACCAACTAGCTATCAGTACTGATATCAGGTTCGGCAAATTACCCATAATAAAACTTGTATGTAGTATGGACTTGAGTCCTTGTTTTCAAAGGAAGAGGACGCGCATTCCTCACTACAGATTTAGTAAGGTTATTTAATCGGACATGATATGACTTCGTATTCCCTCAACCACTAGGTGGACTTGGGTTGTTGGCTAGCTGCAAGTTCTTTCAACGCTAAACCTCCATCCCGAAAAACTGGCCACCCATCGCCCACCAGTACAGCCTCTATGCCATTTATCTGGGCAAGTCTTTGGACTGAGGCAACCGCTTGCTCTTGATTGCAAAGTTTGTCATTGGGTAAAATCGTTAGGCTCCCTGCTTTGTGTGCTCGGATCAAATCGCCTGTGATCAGAGTTGTCTTGTCCAAAAGCAGTGCCAGCTCACCAGGTGTCTTCGAGCCTTGCAATTCAATCACCTGCAACCCTGGAACTAACTCTTCGCCATCACAAAGCCAGCGAGCGCACTCAATAGGAAACTGACTTCGTTCAGCAGCCGGACCTGCAATTTGGGCACCAGTCACATATGCGAGTTCCTTAGCAGCACGTACGTGATCTGAATTGGTGATTACAATCCAACGAACACTACCTAAGGAATTTAGGTGTTCGTAGTCGTAGGATAACAGAGACAATGGATCGATGAGAATATTACCGTCTGGACGAATCCAAGCAATACTATTGAAATCTATATTGCGTTCTTTATTAAAGGATGACCATCCGTATAAGTCATCACGGTGTAGAAGTTTCATCTTTTTCCACGAGATACCCCGTCCCTCAGCGAAGCAGGGCGGGGAGGGTAGCTCAGTTAACTTACTGGTTCGATGCCAGTAAGTTAACCAATCTCCGAGTTGGTAGCACGATTAACCCCGTGCTTCGCCGTACCAGTCGGACTTTTTTAGCGCTGAATTGTCGAAGACGTTTCCAGGATGCATCACTAACTGAAACTTGTTTTTCGGTGTCGCCACTAACCCATCCGCGATAAGTTTTTGCGCCTTGGGTTGCCTCGACATAATCTCCTTTTCTGAACCCATGACGGGTAACAGTACCGCCATATTTGCGTCTAACACCACCCTTAGCCGGAACCATTAAGTGAAGTTGGCGACGCGATATTGGAGGTCTACGAATTACTGCAAATGGTGCTGAAGTTATAGTCACTTCACCCTTCCAACCCATCGAATGGCGGTCAATGATGCCGTACTTAATGAAAACACTGCACGCCAGAGCAACACCATCTACTGCGTGGGTAGCGGGGATTGCATCACCTTTTGAATGTTTTTGCTTCTCTATTCCTAATTGAGTGCGGATTTGTGCTGTCTCCCAACCTTGAACCTCGCGCACATCTTCAAAAGCGCTTTTTAGTCGGTTTAATTGCCAAAGTTGACCTACCATAACTGGACTAAAACCTTTACTGCCTTGCGCTTTGACGACTTCATAAACAACATTTTCAAAAGGGAAAATTAATGTTAATTCGTCTAAAACACGCCACTCCAAATCTCTGTTAGCTCGAATGCTAGGTGGTACTTTACAAAAGCGACGATTGTCAAAACGTTTTTGACGATGGGCGCGTTTACTGAACTCAACTTTGCGGTTAATTCGGCGACCTCTACGACCTCGACGCATCATGGCACGTTGTTCCATGCGGTCTTTGACGGTCTTAAAAGGCAACTGGAGGTGCGCTAACCACAAGGTAAATTTAGCGGACTGAACACCGATGCCCGTGTACATTTTGCCGGGATCGACACCCACTACAATTGGTTGCGTCGCGTCATCAGCGTACTTAGTTAGTTGAATTTGAAAGATTCCCAAGTCGTTATGTACGATTCGCGCTTTTCCTTGTTTTAACCAACGTCGCGCCCTGCTGGGTTTGGTTGGCATTAAAGGAAGTCCTTGTTTAGATAGAACTGGTACTCGCATGGAGATAATCCTTGAGTAAAGTGTGAAGTCCCCTCGCCCAACTAATCACAGATGTCTCGGTGAGACCAGTGCTGAAGGAGGGTCTCCCTCCGTAGGCAACTGGCGAACCCGTAAGGGCTCAACCCGACGACCCAACAAAAGGTCTTAAAGTATTTCCGAACTGGGGAAGTATTCGGAAGTTTTAACCGCAATTAGTCTCGGTGGGCTAGTCAAACACGTAAGATTTGCTTCTTACAAGCCCCGTCCCTCTTTAGGGCGGGGTTATTGACTGGAAATTCGTTTAGTAAATTTAGTACTAGATAGTTGCTCCTTCTTAATATATTTATACATAAGGCGAAGTTAAGGTCTGATAGTATTTTGGTTAAACTTTACATTGCTGTAACGCATTGAAATTGCGAATATTCTTCTTGCTGCGTTATAAATCAAAATTTTCTTCCCCTGCAACCCAAGCGCTCCCCCTGCTCCCCCTGCTTATTTTTATGAGGAGGGTCTTCACAAAAAAATATGCTAATAATAATGTGTCATTCTAAAGAAAAGATTAAAATATAATACATTGTATAAAACTTGTGGTATATATTTTCATCCAGCAGGAGATAATAGCTATAACAACGCACTCCAAACAAATATACCTCCCCGAAAGCGCTCTAAGATAACTTACTGTCCATCAACTTTTTTGTCATCTCTGATAAATTTATTTATAAATTTTATTGTTTCAGATCTAAATATTTAAAATTTTTAACGAAAAAAGTTAATACAATCTATCAAACGATCGATGAAAATGGGAACCTTTCTTTTCAAGAAGGCATCGTTCTTCCCTGTTAAGGATTTATATGAGTCCAAACAGAGGGGCGTAGGGAAGGACAGTCCTAAAAACCCACAGTGTTGCAGGGAATCCCCAAGGTTTCTGTAAGTGGCGTTCAACTGTTTGTAGTCAATAACTGAATCTAACCCCTAAAAAAGCTATTTCA
The DNA here is from genome assembly GCF_963872035.1 of Scytonema sp. HK-05. Classification (NCBI taxonomy): domain Bacteria; kingdom Bacillati; phylum Cyanobacteriota; class Cyanophyceae; order Nostocales; family Scytonemataceae; genus Scytonema; species Scytonema sp. HK-05. The sequence goes on along the minus strand of NZ_CAWMYC010000150.1, from coordinate 3,138 downwards.
TGCCGACCAACACAAACACCAAAATATAGGTTTTATTAAGTAATGCTCTACTACTCAACTGACACCTCCCCAAACGATCAGCAACTCCTTGACTCCACTGGCTGGAACGTGATTGAAACAGAGTTCAATCCCAACGAACTGCACCACAAAGAAACCGTCTTCACCCTTGGCAACGGCTACTTGGGAACACGGGGAACTTTCGAGGAAGGATATGCCAATGATTCTGCAGCAACAATCATTAATGGTGTTTATGATGATGTTGCGATCGCCACCACACAACTTGTCAACTGCCCCAGCTGGCTGTCCTTGGTTGTGAAAGTCGGAGAAGAACGCTTCAGTCTTGACGCTGGCGAACTTTTGTACTATGAGCGTCGGCTTGATATGCGCTTGGGTTTATTGAACCGTGAAGTGCGGTGGCGTTCCCCACAAGGTCATACTGTGGATTTCCACTTTCAGCGTTTCGCTTCTTTAGCAGATCAACACGTTTTAGCTATCCGTTGTGAAATCACATCCCAAGATTTTGAAGGTGACATTTCAGTTGAAGTTGAGTTTAATGCCGAACAGGATACCCAAGGTGTCAAACACTGGCAAACTTTAAACTCTGGTACCGCCGGAAATCTTGTCTGGTTGCACAGCCAAACTCTCCATTCTGGAATTGAACTTGGTATGGCAGCTAAGCTTGTGGTTGAAGGTGAAGATGCTGCACCCTTGGGCGAACAGAATGGTTCCGCAAGCTTAACAAAAACCTTCCAATGTGTACCAGGACAAACAGTAACCGTTGACAAGATTGTCACCTTGTTTACTTCACGGGATACAGAAACCCCAATGGCAGCAGCCTTAAATAGGCTAGCGGATGAACCAAGCTACTCCACCCTGTTTGCGGCTCACATTGCTGCATGGGAACAGGTGTGGCAAGACAGTGACATAATTATTGAAGGCGATTCTAAAGCGCAGTTGAGCATTCGCTACAACCTCTTCCAAGTGCTTGCTGCTGCACCACGTCATGATGACCGAGTCAGCATTCCTCCCAAAACCCTCTCCGGTTTTGCTTATAGCGGGCACATCTTTTGGGATACAGAAATTTTTATCTTGCCCTTCCTAACCTTAACTCAGCCAGCATTAGCACGTAACCTGCTTACCTACCGCTACCACACTCTAGATGGGGCGCGACGCAAAGCCAAAGAAGCGGGATACTCTGGAGCCATGTATGCTTGGGAAAGTGCTACTACTGGTGATGAAGTGACTCCCCGGTGGGTACCAGGTAAAAACGGTGAGCAAATCCGCATCTGGTGCGGTGACATTGAAGTGCATATCAGCACAGATGTGGCTTATGCTGCTTTGAACTACTGGCGGTATACGGGTGATGATGAATGGATGCGCGATTATGGTGCAGAAATTATCCTAGATACAGCTGCTTTCTGGGAAAGTCGGGTTGAGTGGAACCCACAGCGCAACAGTTATGATATCCGTGATGTGATTGGACCTGACGAAAATCACGATCGCGTAGACAATAATGCCTTCACCAATCTCATGGCGCAATGGCACTTACAGTCGGCATTGATGCTGTGGAACTGGCTGCATCAGGCTTATCCTGACACGGCAGAACAGCTGGCGATAAAACTCAACTTAGGAACCGAACGCTTTGAAAGCTGGGCGTCAATTGCCAAAAATCTTTATGTTAACCAAGACTCAGAAACTGGGTTGATGGAGCAGTTTGAGGGGTTCTTCCAGCTCGAAGATATTAACTGGGCTGATTACGAAACCCGTACCACATCAATGCAAGGACTTTTGGGAATTGAAGCCACAAGTCAAAGGCAGATTCTCAAACAGCCAGATGTGTTGATGCTTTTCTACTTACTGCGTGATGTCTACGATCGCAAAACTCTACAAACCAACTGGGATTATTACAACCCCCGCACCGACCACACCTATGGTTCCTCACTCGGTCCAGCAATTCACGCTATCTTAGCTTGCGATCTGAATCATCCACAAGAAGCGTATACCCATTTTATGCGATCGGCGTTGGTAGATTTGGAAGATGTGCGGCGTAACGCAGCTGAAGGAATTCATGCTGCTAGTGCTGGTGGAGTTTGGCAAGCTGTAATCTTCGGGTTTGCTGGTATCCGGATGACTCAATTTGGTCCTGTTGCTTGTCCAAATCTACCCTCAGGCTGGACGCGCTTAAAGTTCCGTCTGCAATGGTGCAACCAGTGGTATGAATTCGACCTGCAACCAGAAAAAATTCAAACCTTTGCAGATATTGCGCCAACTTCAGACTCAGCAATTGCTGGCGTCATCTTTGACTTGGATGGTGTTTTAACCGATACTTCGGAGTTACACTATTTGGCTTGGAAGCAACTGGCAGATGAAGAAGGCATAGAGTTTGACCGAGAAGCAAATGAAGCAATGCGAGGACTGCCACGTCGAGAATCTTTGTTGCATATCTTAGGAAACCGCCCCGTAACTGAAGAGCAAATTCAGGACATGATGGAGCGTAAGAATCGCTACTACGTAGAAGTGATGCAGAAGATTACGCCAGCACATCTACTCCCAGGAGTTGCAGATTTGTTGCAGGAAGTACGAGCTGCTGGAATTAAAGTGGCTTTGGGTTCATCGAGCAAAAACGCCGAGACTGTGATCGAACGTTTGGGGATTGCCGAACACTTGGATGCTATTGCTGATGGCTACAGCGTATCCCAGCCAAAACCAGCACCAGACCTTTTCCTATATGCTGCACAACAACTTGGTGTTTCACCGTCACGATGTGTTGTGGTGGAAGACGCAGGAGCAGGTGTAGAAGCTGCTCTTGCTGCGGGAATGCGAGCTATTGGGCTTGGTCCTGCGGAACGAGTAGGTAAAGCACACGTTGTATTACCCAGTTTAGAAAGAGTTAGCTGGCAAGAGTTGCGATCGCACCTCATTAATAGCGATAAAGCTTCGTTGGTAGAAGTCACAGCTTGAAGGCAAGATCATTGGTCAATTGACCGGATGGCGGGCAATATGCCTGCCATTTTATTTTTTGTTGAGCCACACCCAACAAGAGCCAGAGGCTCTAATATCTCGTTACCAGGTTGAACCTGGTAACGAGGGTTTGGAGGCTTCGCCTCCTCACTGTTGCAACTCGAGGCTTGATCTCAG
>NZ_CAWMYC010000149.1:0-49961 GCF_963872035.1 Scytonema sp. HK-05 | reverse complement strand
ACAGTTAAGACAGTTAAGACAGTTAAGACAGTTAAGACAGTTAAGACAGTTAAGACAATTAAGACAGTTAATATAATTAAGATCAAAACACGCAGATACTAGCTTAGCTAGATGAGACAATTCAAAGCCAAACGAAGACGGGGTATTTTGCTGAGCAATGAAGGGTTACAGCGGTTGCAAGCAGCAATTTTGGCTATGGAAATGGCACAGAACAATGGCGATCGCTTCACCTCACCCAAACAATAAAACCGTTCCCCCTTAACCAAACAAGCGTGCCATTCGGTGAAAGGGAAAAGGGAGAAAACACGCTCTCATGATTTCCTTTACCCTTTACCCATTCCCCCTTAACCAAACTTACGTGTCATTCGTTTATAAGTACTGGGTGCGGAATCTGAGTCAATCCTCAAACAGGCGATCGCCTTTATGCAACCGATATGCAATTTGATATGTTTGGACTTGCGATCGCATGGTCGGTGAGTGTGCTGCTAAATACCTAGTCACAGCAACTAATACATGAATACCAGCAGGAGTTTGACCCAAAAAAGAATACTGACGGAAAGCCGCTTCGACTTCTTGAATGACATGAAATTCCCGATTTTCTCGTAGCATTAATTTACCAAGCATTGCTAGCAGTTTCTGCGAGTTGCCGCCACTATAAAGATATTGAGCAACTAACTGCCCTGCTTCATTCACCTGCTGTTGACGATTCAACAACTCCGGCAATTGTTGAAGCAATTCCTCGGGATTTTCAACTGGTTGTTTTGGTTCTGGAAGTCGGGCTGGTGGCACATTTAAAAAGCGGTTGAGATAGACACTCATTGCCGCATCAAATACACCTCGAAGTAACTCTAACGAGGGCACCCGGCGCAATCCTTGATGAACTGCATTGGCAAAGGTGAACGGATGGTGTGCTGTGTTCCAGTCTCCAAAGTCATTATTGGTATTGAATCGGGCAACACGAAGGGCGGCTGTGTATGTGACTACACCAGCTAATTGCTCTTGAGTGCAACCTTTTCTCAATGCAGTCAATAGCGCGTCGGCTATAGCTTGGGCATCTTCACCTAATAGAATAGGAACCAACTCTTCTCGACCTGACCAAGTTCCCGATTGCGATCGTCCTTCTTCCAAGGCAACTGGCAACTGTTCAAATGTAGACTCTAAAATTGCGACTAAATCCACAGGATAGCGCCAAGAATTCGACTCTTCCATCCGGGAGGCGTTTGCCAAGCTAGGAATCAAACTTGCTAAAACTTTCTCAGCACCCTGCCAATCAACAACATCGAGTGCTTCTAACGCCTTATTAATAAAGTCGAGTGTGTGACCGACATCAATATAGCGGTGGTCTGTCGCAGCAGCAAATAACATATCTGCAATCTGTTTCCTATCTGCACCCATCCGAATTGCAGAGATTAGGCAGCGTTCTGCTGCTTCACTATCGCGCCGTTCGATAAACTGGCGGAACCAACCTTTGAGAGTCTTGATGTCAACAGTGGAATTGGGCAATGGGTGAACCACAAAGTGAGGCGGTGCATCTCCACTGTCACGGGCGACAGCTGAAAGTCCTTGATAAAGGGCAAGCGGTCGGTCTTCTGCATCCAGATACGGCAGCAAGTTCATCATGCACGTATGAATGGTTAAGCCTGTACTCCAACCTTCCTTGTTGTAACGGGTGCCAAACTCTAATCCCATTTCAAAGGGTTCAGTAGCTTCTAGCCCCATGTCTAGTAGGGCAATGACAGATTTGGCAATCACGAGGGAAATGCCTTGTTCTAACCCATCCTGAAGCCGTTGGCATTGGTGTATATAAGAGTCAACTTGGGAAGTCAAATTCACCCACACCTCGCCATCGCGAATTTCTACAGGAAAGGCACGCACATCATCAGCCCAAGAATCGAACGTTCCCCCACTTGCAAGGTCAAAGCGAGCATAGTGCCAAGGGCAAGTGACAATACCATCTTTGCAAGTACTCCCGTGCAGGGGAAAACCCATGTGAGGACAACGGTTATCTATTGCATAGACCTTATTGTCAGAGTAGAACAGGGCAATGGTGTGTTTTTCTAAATTAACGAGCAAACTGCCTGCTGCTTGCACATCTGCAAGTTTGGCAGCACGAATGTATCTGTCTGTACCTGTTGTGGGTTCAAAAGTTTGAGTCATATGCGCCTGATGGGATAGGGGATGAGAAGCACAGGTGATAACTTCTACTTTCTACTCTGGCGAAATTTTAAGGGTTTGAGCAGAAAGTGACTCTAAATTTTGTTAAGTAGGTCAACAGCAGATCCCCCCAACTCCCCTTGAGAAGGGGGGCTTTATTTTTTCTTTTTTTTCTCGCAGTAAATCTACGGTGGTTGCCCACAATATGCATAGCCTAATGTTCCATTAGTGTAAACTACCCACACTGACCTTGCGGTACAGTGTGGGCTTTCAGTAGCCCTGAAGAGTCCGTGCTGAGATTACAGCACAGACCGTTCGAGCCTCCAGGCAGGTTTACAGACTGCCCCAATAACGCAATCATTTTCGCTCCGTTCAAATCAGCATCACACGACAACCCGCAATTACCGCATTTGAATCTTTTGTCAGAGCGCAAGCCGATATACAAGCATTGATAACAGGTCTGGCTTGTGTAAGCAGGAGGGACGACAACAACTTCCACTCCGTCTGTTAATCCCTTGTACTCCAAAAATACCCGCAACTGGTAGAACGCCCACGAGTTGCTTCTACGACGTTCAGTTTTGTTACGTGGTTTTTGGTTTGTCCTCTCACGGATACCAGTTAAATCTTCAATTGCTACAAGTGCTTGTTCACTTTTGGCTTGCTGAATGATTGTTTTAGAAATGTTGTGGTTCACCCACGCTTGAAATCGTCTCTCCCGCCCCGATAGCCGTGCCAAGACCTGACGACATCTACGTCGGCTAGACCTTGTGCGTGTGGAAGCTTTTCTTTGAAGAGACGCCCTCCTTTTTAAGGGGGTTAAGGGGGATGATCACGACTATCAACACATACAACCATCCTATTCCCCCCTTGAGAAGGGGGGCTAGGGGGGATCATCGTAAGAATCGGCATATGCCCAAACAAAAACGCCTACTCAACACAGATTTTCACTTACCCTACAACCCAGAACTTGTTGAAAGGGCAAAGGAACTTAGAAAAAACATGACACCTGCCGAGAATAAGCTGTGGAACGACTACCTGAAAACATCCAAATTTCGCGTTTTAAGGCAAAGACCAATTGACAATTTTATTGTTGACTTTTACTGTGCAAAGTTGAAATTGGTGATTGAGATTGATGGAGATAGCCATTTCACCATTGAAGGCAAAAATTATGATGCAGAAAGAACACAGATATTAGAAGGTTATGGACTAGAAGTGATAAGATTTACCAATAAGGATGTGTTAAACAATTTTGAAAGTGTGTGTCAGCAAATACAGGAGTTGATACGTCAAATCCTCGGTTAAGATCCCCCCAACCCCCCTTAAAAAGGGGGGCTTTATCAAGTCAACGCTTGCGTGTCTTTCTACACGCTACATCCCGCAGCTTATTATTTAGTAACTTCATGACTAAGTAGATTCGCTTAGTTTGTTATCTCGATAGATGGTAGGTTTCAAATACTCTAATTCGCCATTTTCCCCTGGAATCACTTTGTTTGCCGGATATTAAGCGTACCCAATGACAAACAGTTGTAAAATTTTATCCTGGATAGAAAAACAGTGCGGTATATCTAGAAGATGAAAAAATTTTTGGTGTCAGGTGCGTTGCTACTCTTGCTCCCTTTAACAGCTTGTTCCCCCAGCACATCTGGAAATTCTGGTACAGGTGCAAAAGAGGTAAAACCTTTGGTCACAGGGGCAATTCCCGATCAAGACCCGCAGAAGTTGCAGCGACAGTACACCAAGCTAGCCTCTTATTTACAAAAAGAACTGAATGTTCCTGTAGAATATAAACCCGTTACAGATTATACAGCAGCAGTCACAGCATTTAAAGTGGGAGATTTAGATTTAGTTTGGTTTGGGGGATTAACTGGTGTTCAAGCAAGGTTGCAAGTCCCAGGTGCAGAGGCGATCGCCCAACGTGACGTAGACGAAAAATTCCACAGCGTTTTCATCGCCAACAAAAAAACGAATCTCAAACCATTCAAAGACACCGCCGATCTCCAACAACTTAAAGGGCGTACCTTCACCTTTGGTAGCGAGTCTTCCACATCTGGCCGTTTAATGCCACAATACTTTCTTCAACAAGCTGACGTCAACTTAACAGATTTTAAAGGACAAGCAGGCTTTTCCGGCGACCATGACAAAACCATCAAACTTGTAGAAGCAGGAACCTATGAAGTCGGCGCTTTAAACGAAAAAGTTTGGCAAAAGCGCGTCAACGCCAAAGAAGTAGATTTAAATAAAGTAGAAGTTCTCTGGCGCACCCCTGCATACTACGATTATCACTGGGTACTCAACCCTCAAGTCAAACAGCGCTACGGTGAAGATTTCGGCAAAAAAGTGCAGAATGCATTGTTCAAATTAGACCCCAAAGTCCCAGAACAAAAAGAAATTCTCGACCTCTTACAAGCAGAAAAATTCATTCCCACAAAGAACGAAAACTACGCTCAAATCGAAAAAATTGGTCGAGAAATAGGTAAGATTAAATAGTTGCAATGCTGTTGCAAACAAATGGAAACAACATTCAAACTAGCAGATAACTTTGATACTAAACTTCTTATTCAGTTCATCCAAGAGTTTTACAAGTATGATGGTCATCCATTTGATGAAGCGACTGTTAGCACAGCTTTGGCAAAATTTTTAAATGACGATTCTCTAGGGCGAGTGTGGCTAATCCAACAAGATAGCCAAGTGATTGGATACATTATCCTGACATTTGGCTACAGTTTAGAGTACCGAGGACGTGATGCTTTTATCGATGAATTTTATATCCGAGAAAGTCATCGAGGACAAGGAGTAGGCGTGAAAAGCATACAGTTTATAGAAAGTGTATGTCCTTCTTTAGAGATTCATGCTTTGCATTTAGAAGTTGAACGGGAAAATACAATTGCACAAAGCTTCTATCGAAAGGTTGGTTTTACAGACCAAAATCGGTATTTGATGACAAAATGGATAGCAACCTGATCTCCCCTTAACGCACCTAACTACTTTTTGTAAATCTCTTGGCGTCCTCTCTTGTCTTGGCGGTTCAATGATTACTATGAACCCACCTACACCAATATTTGAACTCAAAAACGTCACCAAACAATTTGGAACCTTCCAATCTCTCAGTAACATCAACTTGCAAATCTATCCAGGTGAACGAGTCGCCCTTGTTGGTTCCAGTGGTGCAGGAAAAAGTACCTTAATTAGCTTACTCAACGGTACACTCCAACCCACACAAGGGGAAGTTTGGGTACTCGGTCGCAACCTTGCACATCTACGTCCCAAGTCTCTACGACAAATACAGCGGCAAATTGGTACAATTTACCAGCAATTTCATTTGGTTGACAACCTGCAAGTTATTCACAATGTCAACGCTGGGCATTTAGGACGCTGGTCATTTTTCAAAGCTGCTGCTTCACTCATTTATCCCTTGGAAGTGGAAACAGCGTTTAAAGCATTAGCGCAGGTAGGAATTCCTGAGAAGCTTTACGAACGTACAGACCGCCTTTCTGGTGGACAGCAACAACGGGTGGCGATCGCCCGTGTTCTCGTGCAAGATCCCGCTGCTATCCTTGCTGATGAACCTATTTCCAGCCTCGATCCAGAACGCAGCCGTGAAGTGATAAATTTATTACGCAGCTTAAATAAAAATACGGGTAAAACGCTCATTACCAGTCTGCACGCAATTGAATATGCCCGTAGTCACTTTCAGCGCCTTATTGGTTTGCGACAGGGACGCATTTTGTTCGATGCACCTGTTGAGGAGGTGTCTATAGGGATGGTGGAAGATTTGTATAGAATTTAACTGTATAAGCACAGGAGACGCGGACGAGGAGATGGGGAGAAGAAGGACACGGGGACACAAAGACGCGGGAACACGGAAAATGACTAATGACTAATTCAATATTGCCTAAACGACCTTCCTTTATTAACTGGCAGACTTTTTGGGGAGTGCTGTTTGTTTTGTCGGTGGTTTGGTCGTTGTGTGTGGCTGGTGTATTTCAGCCAGATTTGATGAATCAGGGGGGTTGGTATCTTGTTGTCCGCTTTGTTGTTGCTGCACTTTCACCGGATTTGAGTCCAGAATTTTTGCTGCTGAGTCTTGATGCGACTCTGAAAACTCTTGCTTATGCTGTTTGTGGCACGTTTTTCTGTGTGATTATTGGGTTGGTGGGTGGTGTTTTATCGACTGAGGTGTGGTGGAAGTCGATTTCATTTGGAAGTTTTCAAGCACCTTGGCTGATAGTACGGGCAATTTTAGCAGTCCCGAGAGCAATTCACGAACTGATTTGGGGATTGTTTTTTGTGAATATTTTTGGACTTGATCCACTGGTGGCGGTGCTGGCGATCGCCATTCCTTTTGGTGCTATCACTGCTAAAGTATTTTCTGAAATTTTGGATGAAACTCCCCGTGGTTCTTTACTTGCACTACTTAATAGTGGTGTTTCTCCCCTGAATGCTTTTGTCTATAGCCTCATTCCTCAGGCTTTCCCTAATCTACTTTCTTACGGCTTTTATCGGCTTGAGTGTTCAATTCGTGCTGCTGCTGTGTTGGGTATTATCGGTGCTGGTGGACTGGGTTATCAAATTTTCCTCAGTCTTCAGTCGCTGCGTTATGAGCAAATGTGGACTTTGATGTTCGCTTTGCTGTTGTTAAGTGGTGGAACAGATTTTTTGAGTGGGTTGTTGCGTCAGCGTTTGGGTGTCCCTAGTCGTTTGGATTTGAATGTTCTCAATTTGAAGCAGCGGAAAAACCAGATCCCGCCAACCCCCCTTAGGAAGGGGGACTATGATCCCCCATTTTCAAGGAGGGCTAGGGGGAATCATCAAGTCTTATCTGAACAGTACCGACGTGACCCAGTGATAACTTTATCCTTACTGGGCGGTGTTGTTCTACTTATATTTTCGTTCTGGTATGTCAAAGCCGATTTTACAAAACTCTGGGCACCCCGAACTGCTCAATTGTTGGCGGGAGTGTTTCACCACTTGTTCCCTCCGGATATTAGTCAGTTGAATCAAATGTTCACCCTTTCGGCGCAGACTTTAGCTATGTCGATTTTGGCAAGCACAGGCGCAGGTTTAGGAGGAATTTTGCTTTCTTTCCTAGCAGCGAGGGGAGACAAATCAATTCAAAATTCAAAATATGTCCGGAGGACACGCTACGCGAACAAAATTCAAAATCTCAAATCTGCTGTGACTCGTTTTGTGTTGCTTTTTGCCCGTGCTGTTCCAGAACCAATTTGGGCGCTGATCTTTCTGTTTGTGTTGTTTCCGGGGATTTTGCCAGGTGCGATCGCCCTTGCTATCCACAATTTAGGTATTTTAGGGCGTTTGATGGCAGAGGTGATAGAAAATTTGGATGAGCGACCTTTGCGTTCCTTGAAAGTTTTGGGTGCAACTCAATCTCAAGTCTTTCTCTATGGTATTCTTCCTCTGACTCTTCCGCGCTTCCTTGCTTACATCCTCTACCGCTGGGAAGTCTGCATTCGCGCCACGGTGATTGTGGGGTTGGTGGGTGCTGGTGGTTTGGGGCGTCTCCTCACGGAGCAATTGAGTAGTTTTGATTACAAAGGTTTGCTAAGCACCTTAATCGTTTTTCTTGGTCTTACTTTTGTGGTAGACATGATTAGCGCTTCAATACGGCGCTCTTTAAGGTGATATATATATTTTTTTTTACGTATTATCACGGTTTACCCCACTCCGTACGCGGGGTGGGGTTAGTTCATCGTTGATTTAACTAGACGTGAGTTCGATGTATCCTGATTTGACCCCTGTCCAAACCTCTCTGGTTGTAGGGGAGAGGCTTAAAAATCCCATTTTTACGTAGCTCCTCCCTCTCCTTGTAGGAGAGGGAGGTTGGGTGGGAGAGGTCCTGAGAACTCACGTTAACTAGCAGTCAAGTAAGCTTCTAATGCTTCGGAACCACCGATGAGTTTGCCATCAATAAACACTTGGGGAACAGTTGATGCACCAGTGACAGCTTTTAACGTGCGAGGTGTCACACCTTTACCCAAAACAATTTCTTCGTAATCAATGCCACGTTCTGTCAGCATTTCTTTAGCATGGGCACAGAAGGGACAACCAACTTTTGTAAACAAGGAAACTAAGTTAGGTTTCACTGCTTCAGGGTTGATGTATGCAAGCATTGTCTCTGCGTCAGAAACCTTAAAGGGATCGCCTGGTTCTTCAGGCTCAATGAACATCTTTTCAATCACGCCATCTTTCACCAACATGGAATAGCGCCAAGAGCGTTTGCCAAACCCTAGGTCTGTTTTATCCACAAGCATTCCCATGCCTTCTGTGAATTCAGCATTGCCATCGGGTATAAAAGTTATATTTTGTGCTTCTTGGTCCTTCGCCCATTCATTCATCACAAAAGTATCATTAACGGAGATACAGACGATATCGTCCACCCCATTGTCTTTAAAAACTTTTGCCAACTGGTTGTAGCCAGGAACATGAGTTGATGAGCAAGTGGGAGTAAACGCACCTGGTAGGGAAAAAACTATTACGGTTTTACCTGCGAATAAATCATCGCTTGTTACATTTACCCACTTATTATCCTGACGCAAGCGAAAGGTAACATTGGGAACTCTTTGTCCTTCTCGATTAGACAACATAAGTTTGGCTCCTTGGTGAATCTCCTCATTAATCATACTCATAACGAATACGAGTTAGCAAGAGCAAATGTCCTCAGTTATTCTAAAGCAATATACGGGCGATCGCCCAAAGGGTACTGGCAAAGCCAATCGCACAAAGTACCCGCCCCAAGGGAGCAATCGCCCAGCCGTAGCACGCAAGAGAGCGCGATCGCACAGAGTGCCCGCCGTAGGCGATCGCACCAAGCATCAAGTTTCTTCAGTACGAAATCGTACTGATCTTAATGCGGGTTGCAGTTATCTTGAAAGAATAATATGAAAAATAAATTCCGTTTGTCTTTGGACAGAAAGGCAGGCGAATATTGTCTGCTCTATTTAGCCATAATGTTTACCCTAGGACAAAGTATTTGGTACTAGCTATGTATAATCATTCTTTGCCGCTCAACGGTCTGCGAGTGCTCGTTGTTGATAGTGACCTTGATTCTAGAGTTTTGTTGACAATGGTGTTTGAAGAGTATGGCGTCGAGACGATCGCCGCAACATCGGCTCTTGAGGCTCTAGAAATCGTCAAACAAGTTAAACCAGACCTCCTGATCAGCGAAATTAGCTTGCCCAATGAAGATGGTTACTCGCTAATGCGGAAGCTGAGAGCCTCTGAGAACGCGCGACAAGTCGAAATTCCAGCAATGGCTCTGACAACATACAACAGCCAGGACGATCGCGCCCACGCCCTATCAGTCGGCTTTGAGAAGCACTTACCTAAACCTTTCGACATCGACGAGTTAATCACAACAGTTGCTTGCCTAACTAGACAAGTTGAATCGATGAGTTAATCACAACAGTTGCTTGCCTAACTAAATACGTTCAATGGGTGCTTATAGCATGAATGCCACTGCCTTTACTCAACAGGTCAAAGCGATGTCTGATCGCTTAGTACACCTGTATCAAGGGATCGACACATCCTCTTCACTACCGCTATCGGCTCTTTCTGAACTCGGCATTGCCTCTGAGCGACTTCAGCTAGCGGCAAAGATGCTGTACCAGCAGAATCAGCAGTTATCATTGGCTGACCAAACTGTGGAAGCTGAGCGCCAGCGCTACCAGGAGTTGTTGGAGTTTATCCCCGATGCTTGTCTGCTGACAGATGCAGCAGGAACGATTCAGGAAGCGAATCAAGCGGCTGCCAAGTTGCTTAAGCGCCAGCAATCTTTCTTAATTGGTCGGTCTCTAACCGCTTTGCTCACTCATGAAACTCGGCAACACTTTCAAACTCAGTTGCAGCGGCTGCAGCAAAGACCAGGGAAACAGGAGTGGCAGGTCCGTTTGCAGCCTGCTCAAGGTGTAGCGTTTGATGTCAGTGTCCTCGTAGAGGTCAACCGCCAACAAGCAAACCAACCGCTTACCCTGCGCTGGCTGTTGCGCCACGCGAGCGATTGCAACCAGGTCGAAGCACAAAAACAGCCTGACAGCAATACCGATTTGGGCTACCCTTTGCAGGTTTATCACAAGGGGGAAACAATTCCTTTAAACCCTGAGACGATTTGGCAGGTTCATTCAGGACTGGTGAAGCTAACAACGTTTTCTGATAGCGGTCAAGAGGTGTTGGTTGGGTTAGCAGGTGCAAAAGCCCCCTTTGGTTCTAGCTTGACTGCCCTGCCGCTCTATCAGGCAACTGCCCTCGCCGATACTCAGCTATGGTGCATTCCACTCACCGATTTCGCGACTTCTCCTGAACTCAAGCAGCAACTTTTACCTCAAATTAGCCAACGACTCAGACAAACCGAATTGCTAGTAGCGGTTTACGGACAACCACGAGTCGCAGACCGCTTGCATAATTTATTACAGTTGTTAAAACAGGAAATTGGGCAGCCTGTAGCGGATGGCACTCGGCTTTTGGTTCGTCTCACGCATGAAGACCTTGCTACTGCTTGCTGCACAACCAGAGTCACCATCACCCGGTTGCTTAAAAAACTACAGCAGCAAAAGAAGTTGAGCGTAGACTCCAAGCGTCACCTGATTTTAAACAATTTGTAGCAGACATTTCAGAAATTAGTATCGCTCAACACATTCTTTTTTTAAGAAAGCTGTTTTGCATTAGTTTTGTGGCATATCCATTTTGCTAGTTGATCACGTTATAAATAATTGACATGATTGAGAATCAATGGAGTTCTTGCACAAATACTCGAATGAGGTTGCGCGAATCGATTTTTGCTACGCAAAAATCGATTCGCGCAAGAGGTCCATTCAGTTGTGTACTTATTCCTGACCTCTATATGGCTACTGAAAACCGCCTGCTTGCCGCCCTGCCCCGTGAGCTATATGAAAAGCTCGCCCCCAACCTGAAACGAGTCTCGCTGGAACTGGGCACGATACTTCATCATCCTGGCGAGACTATCGAGGATCTCTATTTCCCTATCGATTGCCTCCTCTCGATCACCGTCACGATGAGTGACGGCTCGACGGCTGAAGCGGGTATGGTCGGCAACCGTGAAGTGATCGGCGTCAATGCCTTCATGGGCGGAAGGGAGACTACGCAGACGGAGTACATCGTACAGATGGCGGGCAGCGCGATCAAGGTGGATGCAGGGATTCTGCTAGAGGAGTTTGATCGCAATAAGCAGCTGCGCGACGTGCTGCTACGCTACACACAAGCACTGATCGCGCAGATCTCGCAGACCACCGGCTGCAACAGCCTCCACGTTCTAGAACAACGCTTGGCACGCTGGCTGCTGGAGGCGCAAGACCGCGTTGACTCAGATGACCTTAAGCTTACCCAGGAGTTCCTCGGCCACATGCTAGGCGTGCGCCGCGCTGGCGTCACCCAAGCTGCCCAAAAGTTTCAGGAGAGCGGTCTCATCCGATACCAGCGAGGTCGCGTCCAGATCCTGGATCAGCGGAGGCTGGAAGCGACTTCGTGCGAGTGTTTCAGAGTTCTCAGAGAAGAATACGATCGCTTGCTCGGAGCAAAGTACAGAGATGGCTGATGAGATCATTCTCACCTTTGATCGTGGGGCAGAGAATGAAGCACCAAGTTGAGTCTCCGTGTCTGATTGTGTACAAATTTAGTCTGTTCAGGCTGCAAGATTTCTCGTCTCCTCAGTCTGCAACTAACGGTTTTAAAGAGGAGCAAACCCAGAACAAATGAGCGAGAAAAAAGATGCGCCACCGACAATCCTGATGATCGAACTAGATGACGAAACGCGCCCGATCCTGAAGCTAAACCTCAATAACTGGGGCTACCGCGTGATTTCAGCGCTACAAGAAGAAGACGCGATCGCCTTGGCGCGTGGTACGCGCGATCGCCCTGACTTAATTTTGCTCAACCAAGTCGATCTGCCGATGGACGAGGTTCTTAACATGGGGCGGCGCATTTGTCAAGGTTCAGAACTCTCCAGCAGCACGCCGATTGTCGTTATGGCTGAGCACTACGGGGAGGATATGGAAGGCAAGAACGTTAAGGTGGGCGAAAGTGAGTACGTCACCTACCTGGAAGATGGGGAACAGTTGATGAATCTCCTGCACCGTCTTTGCCCGGTGTAGACGCAGCCTAATCAACTTGCGTGGGTTCGGTGATTAACGACCACCTTTAAAAGGATTGGTATAAAGCTTGTCCTGGCACTCGACACCTACCTCAAACTTGCAATCTGAACGAGGATATGCTATGCAGAGCAGTACATAGCCCATCTCCTCCTGCGCAGGTTTGAGGGCAACTCCTTTAGACTGATCCACCTGACCTTCAATCAAACATGCTGCACAAGTGATACAAGCACCATACCGACAACCTACAGGTAACCGCAAACCTGCTGCTTCCACAGCATCTAAGATATATTGATTTTCTGCAACTTCAACAACAAAGTTGTTGCGATTCACAAGTTCAATTTTGTATGTTTTCATACAAATGTTGTAGGGCAGGCATCTTGCCTGCCATATTTTCCCTTAAATCCAAATATCAGAGGTGCAATCGCCACCAGGATAGCGCATCTCATGAGCGCGAGATGGACCTGCTGGTTCTTTGCCAAAGTCAACGTAGAAATTCTCGTTGATTTTCAATCCCCCGTTTTCAGTGTCGCAGTCAATTTGTAGTAGATATGAGCCAGTTTTGGATAAGTCAGGGTAAAACTGATTGTCCCAAGTGCTAAACAGGGAATTGGTAACATAAAGCCGCTTGCCATCAAGACTGAGTTGCAGCATCTGCGGTCCACCAGCCAATTTTTTGCCCTTACTTTCCTCACTCTTGCCCAACAAGCCACCAACCCAAACTTGACCTGTCAGTTTGGGATGCGAGGGATCGCTGATATCATATTGGCGAATGTCTCCGTGCAACCAGTTGGAGAAATAGACATAGCGATCGTCCATTGAAAGTAGGATATCGGTAATCAAAGATGGTACAGGAATGGGCCAGCCTTCCACTTCGACTGATGGTACATCAATCACTTTCTCGACTTGCCAGTGACCGTTGGGCTTGTGCCAATGCCAAACATTACTGCTGAGTGCTGCACCAACGAACCCGTGAGTACTGTCGGGGTTATGGTGAAAGCGCACTTCTAAGGGGATGAGTCCTTCGTCACCTAAGTCAAAACTTTGGATAATTTCGTGTTTCGACCAATCCCAAAAATGCAGTTGGCTACCGTAATTCCCCGCTGCTACATCATTGAGGTCAAAGCCGGGATAATAGGTTTTGGGTGCGCCCCACTCGCTACTCACCATGATATTATGACGCGGCTGGTACCAAAAGTCGTAGTTAAAGCGCATACCGTCGGCTTGGCGTTCCCAACGTCCAGCAATGTCAAAATTCTCATCGAGTAACAAAAAGCCACCAGGACCGTTCCCTTCGCTGTCACCCAGCATGGAAATCATCACATGACTATCAGCAAGGCAGTGTACGGTATGGGGGGCTGTTAGATTGGTTTTTTCCTTGATTTCTTCAGGTTCAATGACTTTATGAAGTTTCGGGGCTTTTGCATCCGCTGTATCTACAATGTGAATTCTGCTGGAACGTTGACCGGGAATCACCATAAAACGCCGCGATTTACTGGCATCCCCATGACAAGAACTGCAAGCATTCCAGCCAAAGTGGTGTAGTTCATCGCCGATATATGGCATTGGCAAGCGGTGAATGACTTGCGAGTATGTCGGGGAGTTGGGATCAACGTCTACGGTTGCAAGATAATCCGGCTGTTCAATACCTGTACCCGTATAGAGTGCAATTGTATAAAGCACCTTTTCGCGTTCCGCTTTCATCGCTGCTTCTGGGGAAGCGTAGCCGGGACCGCAGCAAGCATGAGCCATATTTTTATATCTCCAACAAATTTTGAAAAATCACAATACACAATCTTAATTTATATAGCGGTTTGCAACCCGGAGTAAGGTATAGAAAGAAATAATGAACCACAGATGGACACAGACAAATTTGTACTTCATTCAATTGAGTTGCGCTATATAAAAAACTACAGCCAAATTTGTAAGCCCAATTGTTTTAAATATCTTAAGCCCAACACAATCTGCTCACGTCTACCCCAAAGCTCTAAATCAAACCAACCGTCATTTTCAGTATCTTTATCTAGTAAGGCTGCGGTAATGTTAACAGTTAATCCATAGCAAGAAACTAACCCTGCAATGACCGGATAAGAAATATAGTTTTTAGGAATACAAACTTGAAATTTAGCACGAGTGGTTTGTCCTTCTACCACAGTCAAATCGGCTTTTTTTTCATCGTCTTCAATCTCGTCACTTGAATTGCCACTAGTGCATAAAAGCTGTAACTTATCTCTGTTTTCTTTTGGAAGGCTTTTGAGATCTAACTGCAAAATTTCTATATTCAGTTCTTGAAGATAGGCAAGACCTGCTTCTACTTGTTGAGAAATTCCGTGAATTTCAAGATTAAACCAACCATCGTCTTCTGTATGAGCTTCTAAAAGAGCTGCTGCAATGTTGATTGTTAAATCGTAACGAGAAATCAATCGCGAGACAATGGGTTGGCGATGATAATGCTGAGGAACCTTAATGTAGATATGACCTAATGTGGAATGAAAAATTGTAGATAATACCATCACCCTAATTCCTCAAATTATCAGCAGTTTTACGAGCTGATACAAATCAAAAATTCCCCTAGCCTTTGAAATTCCCAACGGCAGAGTTATAAAAACCAGTAAACTCATAGAGTTACTGTAGATTATCATAACTCATTTTGCTTCTCAGGAGGTAGAGGAAATTTCAGGCATTACGACTTTAGGAAGAGAGTCTTAAGGTAGATGAGTTTTAGTCGCAGTTATTTCACCTTGGTGTAGAAGGGATGCTGCACAGAGGTAGAGGCAATGGCTAATTACCGACGAGACAAGTCTGGCTTGGGACAGCAGTTTGAGAAACTCAAGCAACAAGTCCCCATCAGTTTTACTCCAATAGCAAGGGCGAAGCGATCGCTCTGGGCGATCGCCCGTTTGGATACTGTTGGGCGCGTTTTTGCAATTAAACGTATCGGTGTGATTAAGCAGTTAGAGTGCGATCGCTATCCTATACCAGACAGCAATGCTACTAGACCTCAAACTTCCACAATGGGGGTTTGAAGTTTTTGCTTGGATAAGACAACAAAGGCTTGTGCCAACGCGCATAGCGTGTCCTCTGGACTTATGTAAACAAGGGTCCCCAATCCCCAATCTCCATTGCCCCTAATCCCCACTCCCTCCGGTCGTGGGGACCCCGAGTTCCCCAGTCCCCTTCACTCCGTAACAGGTTTTTTTTGTAATATCTAATACAGAATTAAGTCAAAGAGTGTACAACAGATGGCAAGGAGAGCTTTGCAACAGAAAACAATTTTAGTCGTTGACGACGAATCGTCCGACCAATTTCTGATTCAAAGGGCGTTTAGTCACCTTAGTCCAGAATTTGATCTCCAAGTCGTCGAAACCGCAGAAGATGCGGTTCGTTATTTGGAAGGTAAGGAACCCTATCAGGATCGGGGAAAATACCCCTTACCCGTTTTGCTTCTGCTGGACTTAAGACTTCCTGGAATGTCAGGTTTGGATTTGCTCAAATGGATACGACAACAATCGTATTTAGAGGAGTTAGCAATTATAGCTTTGACGGCTTACGGTAACCGTGAGTTACCCCGCGCGTATGACTTGGGTATCGATTTTTATTTGCTTAAACCAATACAAGCTAATAGTTTGGCTGAAATCTTATATGGACTTGGCTTATATGATAATAGTAATCAAATACAGTAGGCTTTCTGCTTTTATAGCTCTAAAGCTAAACTTTTAGCGTCGATTCCATGACGACGCCCAAAAGCTAATACGATTCAGTTAAGGATTTTGGTGAGATTGGTGATGTGTAGAGACGAGAGGTGGGGCGTCTCTACATTATCGTCCTCATAAGGGTTCTGGTCTTATCACCAAGCCTATTGCACTATAGTTGCTTTATGCTTGTGTTGCAGAATCAGAATGATTCAGGGCATAACGACTATTCAATGACAGCATTATGCGTGAAATACCGGTGGAGAGAATGCTGACACCTACCAATGTCCCAATCACCCAGGGTGCATTGAAGGGCCACTGGAACCAAATCATTGCGCCTAAGAGCAGGGTAATAACGCCGTTACCGAGTGCCCAAGTCCAGTTCTGTTGCGGACGTAACCGGAATGCCAGAATAAGCTCAAATACGCCTTCTGTAAGCAGAAAACTACCTAACAATAGAGTCAGTGTGAGAACTCCTGTTAAGGGATAAACAAACAGCATCACGCCTGTTGCAAAGTAGAGGATACTGAGTAGGAGTTTCCAAACAAAGCCTCCTTCATGGCGGGTTTGAAACGCATAACTCAGCTTGGCTGCTGCAGAAGAAATCAGAATTAAAGCAATCCAAGTTTCAGCGAAAATTGTTGTAACTCTAGGCACAGCAAATGCTGCAATCCCTAAGACAGTCAGGAGAATGCCAATCAACAGCGAGTTATTCGTAGCCTTGTTGATATCACCCTTGTTGATATCACTCTTGTTGATATCACCAGAAACGTTGGTTGTCATAAAAATCTTTTCCTTGTAGTTTATTGAACTCTATGATTTAGGCTAGAAAATTTCTCAAGAACTTTATAGAACCCTAAGATATAAGCTGTACGAGCCTCTACCCCTCTAAAAACAGATGTATTAAAAGGCAAGAGGAAGTATGTTATCCCTCCACTCTCCTACCTAGCCATATTTCCAGGATGAATTCTCCCCATTCTTCTGATGTCATTTATAGGGACGAAACGGCACGATCGCAACATACGGAAAAGTTACTCCTAATTTTTCCATCAAAAAGCGGAGAAATGGAATGTCTTCACCTGAATTCGATACGTCTAACGCCTTAGTGGCTTTGTCCAACAATTTAGCTGACACTGTAGAGCAAGTTGGGGGTGCTGTTGTTGCGGTGAACGCTGGTACGCGTATTTCTCCTAGCGGTATTCACTGGCGCAATGGTATCATCGTTACTTCTGACGAGTCACTTCAGCGCTATGACGAAATCACAGTCACTCTATCAAATGCTAATAGTGTACCTGTGACACTCATAGGGCATGACTCTAGCACCGATGTCGCTGTCTTCAAAATAGAAAATGCAGACATCCCGGTGGCGAACATAGGCGACGCCAAAACACTAAAAGTTGGTAATTTGGTACTGGGCTTAGGAAGAAGTAGCGAAGGTGACATCCGAGCAGCTATAGGTGCAGTGAGTGTTGTTAGTGGTGCTTGGCGGAGTATGAGCGGTGGTAATATAGACCAGTTTATCCGTCCAGACATCAGGCTTTATCCTGGCTTTGCAGGTGGACCACTCATCGATGCTGCGGGTTCTGTGGTAGGCATGAACACATCGGGACGACGCGGTACTGCTCTTACTATACCCGCTTCTACAGTTAATCGAGTGGTTGACCAACTGTTGGCAAAAGGACACATTGCACGCGGCTACCTAGGTTTAGGGATGCAACCCGTACGCTTACCAAAGAACCTGAAAACGTCACTCAATTTAACTTCTGCTGCTGGAGTGATTGTCGTTAATGTAGAGCCAAATGGACCTGCTGACAATGCTGGTGTGCTGATTGGGGATGTTTTGGTAACTTTGGATGGGACTCTTGTGAATGATACGGGTGATGTGTTGGCGCTTTTGAACAGTGGCGATCGCGTTGGCAAAACTATCAAAGTGCAGCTGATCCGAGCTGGTGCGTTAGTTGAGTTAGCAATTTTCATTGGCGAAAGACCGGTGCTTTGAAGAGTCATACCAATTCAAAATTCACGCATTCAAAATTCACTCGTCGGAACATGAGTATTGCAACAATGACACGCATAACTGATGAATTGGCTACAGTAGCTGAAAATGTACGCAAAGTGACTGTACAAGTGCGTAGTAGCTCTTATGGAGGTGGTTCCGGCGTTATCTGGCAATCTTCCCTTCACCCCCTCCAACTCCCCCGCCAGCAGGGGAGAGATAAGGATAAACTTTTATTGCCGGGAACTGAGGGGGGTAGTTTAATTATCACGAATGCTCATGTTGCTACCAACAACCGAGCAACTGTGGAACTGTGGGATGGACGGGTATTTGAGGCTGTACGTACCAATATAGACCCCACAAAAGATTTAGCTGCTCTTAAAATTGATGCGACTGACTTACCAACTGCAACCATCGGCAATTCGGATGCATTGCGAGTGGGAGAATTCGTCTTGGCTGTCGGGAATCCTTTTGGTGATAGCGGTGCTGTGACAAGCGGGATTATCCACGCTAGCCATCAACGTATGGTTATCGCTGATATTCGGCTGTTTCCTGGCAATTCTGGCGGTCCACTTGCTGACTGTCTTGGACGAGTCATCGGGATTAACACCATGATTGTAAACGGTTTGGGTGTGGCGATACCAAGCCTTGCTGTAGAAGGTTTTTTGCGTGGAAATCGTCAAAAGCTTGGTGTCACTGTGCAACCTGTGGTGGTAGATGCAACCAACAAACGCACCTTAGGTTTATTGGTGTTGTCTGTCAATTCTGGAAGTGCTGCTGAAGCTGCTGGTATGCTTGTTGGTGATGTCCTCATGGGAGTCTCAGGACAAGATTTTACCAGACTTGATGATTTAAGCAAGTATCTTGAGCGTACCGACAGCACCAAACCGCTACCGTTACAAATCCTGCGTGGCGGAAGGCAATTAGTTTGTCAGGTGGCGGAGGTGGTATGATACGTCGGGTGTTTGTAGTTGCTGCTTCCCCAGTGGTGCGAGCTGGATTGTCAGCTGTAGTGGCAAGCAGTTCCAAACTCACAGTCGTAGGCAGTGCATCAGATTTGGATGCACTTACAACGGAATTTGAGCAATTACAACCCGATGTTGTGCTGCTGGATGTGAGTGGCAACTTTCAGGAATTAGTCTGGGAATTGCTTTCCTCACAACAGCAGCAAGACCCAGTTGCAATGATTGTTCTTGCTGATGTCGATAGTATAGACTTTCAAGCAGCACTGCGTGCTGGTGTACGCGGCATATTGCCAAGTACCAGCACAGAATCAGAAATTGTCGCGGCTGTTGAGGCGATCGCTCTTGGGTTAGTGGTGCTGCATTCTGATACTATCGAATCTCTGCTTGCTTTAAAAGAGTCGAGTATGCGGCAAAAAGAAACCGCAAATCCTATGCAAGCACTGACACCACGAGAAATAGAGGTTTTAAATATGCTTGGTTCTGGATTGGGTAATAAGGCGATCGCCAAACGTTTAAATATCTCAGATCATACTGTTAAGTTTCATGTCTCATCTATTTTTCAAAAGCTGGGTGTCTCGACACGCACAGAAGCTGTTGCTGTTGGTGTAAGGCTGGGTTTGATTATGCTGTAAGACTACTTTAACCGCAACTTGAGCCAGAAAACACTTGCGCAACTGCCAACCGCAAGTTTAGAAATTCTCCTACTGGCACTTTTGGATAAAAAACTAACAGATACTTCTTAAGACATATCTTAATTCTAATTACCTATGTCTTAAGGAGTATTTTCATCATGTCTATTATTAACCTAAGGTTAAGGATACTTCGGTTTTCATGGAGAACAGTTCATTTTTGAAAGTTGTGGATGAGGAGTGCCATAGAGCCCAAAGTTGGAGACAAAGTGCTGATTCTACGTCCAGCATATGTAGCTGGACGAGTTGGGAAAATCTGTGCCAAAGAAGTACTATCAGGCGCTCACCCTAGTGGACGCTGGCTGATTCAGGTAGATTCAGAAGACATTGTGGTGTCTTTGAGCCCAAAAGAATTTGAGGTAGTCAACGATGATTTTGAGATACTTTAGGTTATGTCTTTAGTTATGTCTGATGATCCGTTGCCAATTCCCAATTCTTTTTTGCTGCGTTTTAGCTGTTTCCAAAGTGCCTTAATCTTGTCATAAGCTTCTTGTGGTGCTAATTTCCCTGATGTTTCTAAACAACTGATATAGCTTACCTTCTGAGAAAATTCTTGGAGATTGGCGTTAAATAGTAGATTTTCTGGCTTTATTTGACCGTAGTAGCGAGCGTGAGGGTAGAGAAGTTTTTCCTTGTCTCTTTGATTAGAGTTTTCCATGAATCTACCTCCTATTTATAATTTACTTTAATTGTATTTAATTTGAATTTAACTTATGTAAATTTTATAACAAATTAAAACAGTAATTATTACCTTGTATCTTCCAAAATATATATTTTTACCTATTGATTAGGTAAAAATATGAAAAATGAGATCGACAAATAATTTCTTCTGTACATCTTGTTTTGATTCATCTGTCTTCTAAATTAACCGTTTGTGTATAAGCTTTTCCGATTATTTCACCCCAGATTCGTTTCTTAACCTAAAGTTAACAATTAAAATACAATAAGTCGGCAGATTTACCGTATTTTAATAAAGTTCTTAAGACTATAACATGGCAGGGTCAAACACAATCTAGCTACCTTTAGCTTGTTTCCACCCAAGACGCTGGTCGATGCTTGGGATATCTGTTCTAGTTTTCCTAGTGGGTGCGCAATGAGTGAGATGTTTTTCAGTCCGAACGATTGGCAGAGTGTAGTTTTCCGTCTAACTACAGCTCTACTTGTTGGTGTTGTCATTGGTGGGAACCGCGAGCGAACTGGTAGACCTGCTGGGATGAGAACTTTTACAGTAGTGAGCCTGGGTTCTGCTCTGTTCGTAATGATTCCCTTGCAGATACTACCTGATGGTAGTTTTGCTGATAATGTTATGGCTCGTTCTACTGCTCTCAACGCAATGGCGCGAATTGCTCAAGGAGTGGCTACAGGGGTGGGATTTTTAGGAGCCGGGATTATTCTGCGACAATCTCGTCCAGAACTCGGTAGGGAAGAAGTCAAGGGACTGACGAGCGCTGCAGCTATTTGGCTGGCTGGTGGATTAGGAGCCGCAGCAGGTTGTGGGTTATGGCGAATGAGTTTGATTGGAACTGTTTTGGCGCTGGTGGTTCTTAGCGGACTAAAGCGACTCAAGAGGTCTAGCTCGAAAAGCTTTGATGATAACAATTGAATGATATTTAGAATATTTAGAACCGCAGATGCACGCAGATAAACGAGGCAGTGCGTTGCGGTGAATAAGCGCGCTGCAGGCGCGTTCCCCACGCCCAGGCGACTGGTGTAAGCGCAAAGCGCAGGCTCCTTCATGTGCGTAGCGTGTCCGTGCCTCCTCCGGAGGAGCTTGCGCTAACGGCCTCAAGCCGTGCCCGTTCGCCCTTGGCGTGCCGCAGGCATAGGGCTCAGGACATACCCGGAGGGGGGTTCCCCCGAGCCCCGCAACTGCCGTGCAGATAAATAACTAGTGTCCATCTGTGTCCATCTGTGGTTTTTTTTCCTAAACTTGAGTTTTGCACTCTTGTTTAATGCCTGAGACTGAGAAAATGGTAATCGCAATCGCTTTCAGTTATAGCCAACCGTGAATCCTACAACTCCAGCAGCAACCCAATCGCGCAAAGCCGACCATATCCGCATCTGTTTAGAAGAAGATGTACAATTCCACCAAACCACAAATGGACTGGAACGCTACCGTTTCACCCATTGTTGCTTACCCGAACTCAACCTTGATGAGATTGACATCAGTACTACGTTCTTGGGGAAACAGCTTCTTGCACCAATGCTGATTTCTTCTATGACAGGAGGAACCGAACAGGCGGGAATCATTAACCATCGTTTAGCGGAAGTTGCTCAGCATTATAAAATAGCGATGGGTGTTGGTTCCCAGCGTGTGGCGGTGGAAAAACCCCAAGTTGCTGATACCTTTGCCGTTCGCAAGTACGCCCCTGATGTTCTGTTGTTTGCCAATTTGGGTGCAGTCCAACTCAATTACAGTTATGGTTTAGATCAGTGTTTGCGAATTATTGATATCCTAGAGGCTGATGCCTTGATTTTGCACCTTAACCCGCTACAAGAGTGTATTCAACCTAAGGGTGATAAAAATTTTCAAGGTTTACTTGACAAAATAAGTATTTTATGTAGTAAATTACAAGTACCCGTAATTGCTAAAGAAGTGGGCAATGGCATCTCCTCGGCAATGGCAGAGAAACTCATCGCTGCTGGAGTCAAGGCGATTGACGTGGCTGGTGCTGGTGGCACATCTTGGGCAAAGGTGGAAAGCGAACGGGCAGAAAATTCTTTGCAACGCCGTCTGGGAAGCACATTTGCAGACTGGGGTTTGCCAACGGCGGAGTGTATTACTAGTATTCGTGCGATCGCTCCTGATGTGCCTTTGATTGCCTCGGGCGGATTACGTCATGGATTGGACATAGCAAAAGCGCTGGCACTGGGAGCAGACATTGCTGGGTTGGCAATGCCTTTTCTGCAAGCTGCTGCTGTTTCAGAAGCGGCTGTTTACGACTTAGCTGAGGTGTTAATTGCCGAAATCACGACTGTCTTATTTTGCACTGGTAACGCTACACTAGAACAACTTAAGTGTTCAAAAAGTTTACAAGAAATAAAATAATAATAAGAACCGCTCCGAAAAACCTATACAAAACTAGTCAATTGTAGACAAAGCTGTACAAAGTCGGAGCGTGCAGACTAAGACTTTAGAGGTCTACGATTTTTGGGTCATGACACCTTGATGTGAACGCCAGCATCAAGCTCTGTCGAAGGTAGTTAAGTAATCAGCAAACAGGTTTATAGCTGTAGTGCTGCCTTCCCAACAAGCTCTTAAATCATTGTCGAGGCAAACATTACTTAGAAATAAGGATGACAGAATATGTCAAACTACGTTTTTCTTATTGACCAAAATAAAACACCTCTCAATCCAGTGCATCCGGCACAAGCAAGAAAGTTACTGGATTCTGGGAAAGCAGCAGTTTTTAGGCGCTATCCGTTCACCTTAATCTTAAAGCGAATTATTGAGAATCCAAATGTATATCCTCTCACACTCAAAATTGACCCAGGTTCTAAGTTTACAGGGATTGTTTTAGTTACCAATCAGGGTAATGTTATTTGGGGAATGGAGTTGCAGCACCGTGGTCAACAAATCAAAGATGCTCTGGAGCATCGTAGAGCAGTTAGAAGAGGACGTAGAAACCGTAATACCCGTTACCGTAAAGCTCGGTTCCTCAACCGCAAGCTCAATCATGGTAGGCTCAACGCTCCGTCTCTCAGACATCGTGTCTTAACAACCGAAACCTGGGTAAAACGTCTTCAAAAGTTCGCGCCAATTGGTTCTATCGTTCAAGAACTGGTTAAGTTTGACACGCAAGTAATACAGAATCCAGAAATCTCTGGAACTGAATACCAGCAAGGAACTTTGCACGGTTATGAATGCCGTGAATACCTGTTAGAGAAGTGGAATCGCCAGTGTGCCTATTGTGGTGTCAAAGATGTTCCACTAGAAATTGAGCATATTCAACCAAAGTCAAAAGGAGGAAGTGACCGCATATCCAATCTTTGCTTGGCTTGCCATAAATGCAATCAACGCAAAGGTAATAAGGATATAAAGGATTTTCTCAAAGGTAAACCAGAAGTGCTAAATCGCATCCTTAAGCAAGCAAAAGCACCGTTGAAAGATGCAGCATCCGTTAATAGTACTAGGTGGGTACTATTCAACATTTTGAAGTCTTTTGGTTTGCCAGTTAGAACAGGAACCGGAGGTCAAACCAAGTTTAACCGGATTCAGTTTGATTTGCCAAAAGCGCATTGGATTGATGCGGCTTGTGTTGGTCAGTGCAGTGCTGTAGACGGAAAAGCCAGTGCAGGCAACTGCCGTTGGCGCAGCCTCTCCGGAGGAGATACCCGTAAGGGCGTAGTCGAAACCATCAAACTCGCTACTACCAAAATTCTTCGAGTTAAAGCAACTGGTTTTGGTGGTAGACAGCGATGCCAAACGGATAAGTTTGGTTATCCACAAAAACATCGCCCATTGCGCCCAATACTCGGATTCTGCACAGGTGATATTGTTCGCGCTGATGTCTTGAAAGGCAAATATGCTGGGACTTTCACCGCACGAGTCTGTCCTATGTCTCACGGCTATGGTGAGTTTGTTATTGACAAAAAACGGAGGTCAATTAAGTTGGACTACTTAACACCTGTTCATCGAAAGGATGGATACGACTATGCCTAGACCTCTACAAAATGACTAGAAATGTACAGATGTGTACAGAAAACAACTTACAGTTTCTAACCCTTAGTGTTTAGGTTGTTGGGTGATTGGTGTGAGAAATTGAGTCTAATAGAGTGGAAATATCAAGAAGATACAGGGTGAAGTCATTAGTTCTCAATTCCTAAGTCTAAACACTAACGACTGACGACTAATGACCAATAATTAATGACTAAATATCGAATATGCGTAATTTTCTCAAACAAACTTTTGCCAGCTTAATCGGAAGCCTACTGGGGCTGTTCATTTTCTGCGGTCTGGGAACGACTGGACTGTTGTTGCTAATATTTGCAGCAGCTTCATCGAAAGATACGGGTCCTCTTGTCAAAGATAAGTCAGTGCTGGTTTTTGACTTGTCAACAAACATCACTGATGGGGAGCCAAGTTCTAGCGAATTTCTTGAGAACGTATTATCAGCAGAGGATAACAAAACGATGTCACTGCGCACCGTTTTGAACACGTTAGAAAAAGCACAACGTGACAAACGAATTGTGGGAATATATTTAGATGCCAGCCGCGCTACAGAAGGTAGAAGCACTGGCTTTGCGACTCTTAAGGAAGTTCGTCAAGCGTTGGAGAAGTGCCGCGCTGCTGGGAAAAAAATTGTGGCATATGGCATGGATTGGGGGGAAAGAGAATATTACTTAAGTTCGGTAGCTGATAATATTGTTGTTAATCCGTTAGGAGCAATAGAAATTAACGGTTTTAGCACGCAACCGTTATTTTTTGCAGGAGCATTACAGAAGTACGGTATTGGGGTTCAGGTTGTACGAGTCGGCAAGTTTAAAGGAGCAGTTGAACCGTATTTACTCACAAAGCTGAGTCCAGAAAACCGTGCACAAACTCAGCAATTGTTGAATGATGTTTGGGGTGAGTGGCGTGCTACGGTAGGAGCAAGTCGCAAAATGAACCCGCAGCAATTGCAGGCGATCGCCGATAAACAGGCTTTGTTGTTGGCAGATCAAGCCAAAACCAATCGCTTGGTGGATAAGGTTGCGTATTTCGATCAGGTGGTTGCTGAACTCAAGCAGTTGACCAACAGCGACAAGGAAGATAAAACATTTCGTCAAATCAGCCTCAGAGAGTATGCAGGAGTTCCTGGCAAGTCCTTTGGTGTAGAACGCGACTCGAAAAATAAAATTGCAGTAGTTTATGCAGAAGGTGAGATTGTCGAGGGTCTAGGAGATGGTGGAGATGTAGGAGGCGATCGCTTTGCCAAAATCTTCCGGCGACTGCGACAGGACAAAGATGTTAAGGCTGTCGTTTTGCGGATCAACAGCCCAGGTGGTAGCGTAACCGGTTCTGAACAAATGCAACGGGAAGTGCGGCTGACGAATCAGGAAAAACCAGTTGTGGTATCGATGGGTAATGTCGCAGCCTCTGGTGGCTACTGGATTGCAACAGACTCCAAACGCATTTTTGCTGAACCAAACACAATTACAGGTTCGATAGGTGTGTTTGGACTACTCATGAATGCCCAAAAGCTAGCCAATAACAACGGTATCACCTGGGATTCAGTGAAAACAGCCCGCTATGCTGACAATCAAACAGTTGCTCGTCCCAAATCACCAGAAGAATTAGCACTATACCAGCGCAATGTTAACCACATCTACAGTTTGTTTCTCAATAAAGTAGCACAAGGTCGTAAACTCCCACAGCAAAAAGTGGCTGAAATTGCTCAAGGACGAGTTTGGTCTGGTGCAGCGGCGAAGCAAATAGGTTTGGTGGATGAGATTGGCGGTTTGGATGCTGCTATTAAATACGCTTCTAGTGCGGCGAATCTGGGAGAAAATTGGGAATTGCAGGAACATCCCAGAGGAGGCACCCTTAAAGAACGCCTGTTTGGACAAGTCACTGAAGAAGCGCGAACTGCTTTAGGAGTGGATGAAGCGCAACTCAAAGCACCAGATCCGTTGATGGCTGAATTCCAAAAACTGCAACAGGAATTAGCAATATTGCAAAAAATGAACGACCCACAGGGTATGTATGTTCGCTTACCCTTTAACTTACGGATTGAGTGATATCTAAAGATTGGAGGGCAACACAACAAAGGGAAAAGGAGGAATTTTCTCCCTCACTCCCTCACTCCCTCACTCCCTCACTCCCTCACTCCCTCCCTCCCTCATCTCCATAAAAAATTAACACCCAGCTGACAAGAGCCGCGTGGATGTGTAAAGTAGTTGTGGACTACTTACCATGCACAACAATTTATGCAACTGCCCAAGGACATAAAAACTAAACGCCTTTTGCTTCTCGTTGTTTCCTGTAGTTTAGCTGGTGTGATTGTAGGAGGCACCACAAGTTGGGCAGAGAGCAATTCGTGTTTGCAAGCTAGTACAGTTACTAGTGAATGTCTAACCAATGACCCAACAACTAGAACTATAGAGGGAATGAGTACCGGCTTGATAGTTGGGGCTGGGGCGGCTTTTGGTGCAGCATGGCAACATCGGCATGAAGATTGAAAGCGCTTATTATAGTTATTAACTTGTAGCTGTGCCCAAGCACAACTACAAACTCATTACTAATGACTCAATTGATTGACACTCCCACGGCTTGAAGCCGTGGGATTCTTGGTTCATCCACTTGAAGCAAATTACCAAGAAAGACCGCACAGTAGGAACTCAGAAGCCAGAATATTAAACGCGAGGACGAGCATGAATTAAGAGTTCTGGTCGTGAGTGTTGGTTTAAAGCCCCTGGATTTATCCGTGGAGACTAACGCGCGTTTTTCCGCACTTATTTCCCGCCGGATTCTCCTTGTGGGGATATTCTGATTACTGTGTTCTGTGTTCTGCGTTCTTCTTAAATGCGTTTACCCTGGGGCTGAATATTGGCATCTTTTAATTCCAAGTCTTTGCGTAGCTTCTCGTTTTCTTTTGCTAGCTGATTAATGAATACTTGGTCAATCAGGTCGATGTTAGCGGTGGTGTAGACGTTGACGCCGCGCTGTTGAGGTGGTTTCTCGTGATATCGGCTTACGTACAATTGCTCTAACTTGCGCCCGACGTCTAACAGCTTAGACTGAGTACAGTTTAACTGTAACTGCTGACACCTTTCACTAATAGTGATGCGAGGAGCTACAGTACTTACTTCTGCATAGGATTTTTCGGCTACAAAAGCTGATGTGCAGGTCATAAGTAAAGTTGCAAATATCACAATGACGGTTTTCATATCTCAGTGCAATGAGAAAACTTATTTTCATCACCTACTGTAACTTAGGAAAGCACTTTGAGTGCGTGGTAGCCGTAATCGCTTTGGGGACACCTTTATTAACTAAAAGACTATTAGGGCTATAAGTACGTGGGCTGAATTAAATATAAAACCACTGTAGGATGCGTTAGCGTTAGCGTAACGCATCAAATTGGCGGGTTTGGTGCGTTACGGCTTCGCCTAACTCACCCTACACTATCTTCAATTTGTTTTCGCCTACTTACTTATTGACAACAATTTATGGAGAAAGCTTCTAATTTATTACTTAAAGTTTCGCGCCGTTTATTTAAAAATCTAGATGACCAAGAGAAATTTGTTGATGCTTTAATTCATCCTCAACCTTTCCATCCCTGCATTCTTTGGTGTCAGGAAAAGCCTGAAAAATCTCCCTTTTATGTGGAAACACCAACCACTTGGCAACCAGAATTCATAGACCGTTTATCCTTTGGAGAAAAACCCGGTCAACATCCCCTGCACGCACAGGGATATTTTTATTGTCTAGATTTTTCTTCTGTGTTTGCGGCTTCTATTTTGTTAACAATTCCTAGTCCTGTCAAGTTAGTTTTTGATATGTGTGCTGCACCTGGAGGAAAGAGTGTCTTTGCTTGGAAAGGCTTGCAGCCTGAATGGATCATAAGTAATGAAGTTATTGGCAAACGGTTGGGAATGTTAATTTCTAATTTAAAGCGTTGTCATATTAACCCCTCTGCTGTGGTTAATAAAGATTCTAGTATTTTGGCTGAAAGGACACCTTTATCTAGTGATTTAGTAATAGTAGATGCGCCTTGTACTGGGCAATCTTTACTTGCTAAAGGGGAGAAAGCACCAGGATGTTTTCATCCAACAGCTATTAATAAGAGTGCAAATCGGCAAAAGAGGATTATAGCCAATTCTGCTCAAATTGTGGCACCGCAAGGGTATCTTGCTTATATGACTTGCACCTATTCTCCTGAGGAAAATGAGGAAGTTTGTGAATGGTTTTTGGAAAGGTTTCCTCAGTTTCAAGCGGTGGAGATTAGTCATTTACAAAGTTATCAATCGCATTTAACTTCTGTGCCTTGTTATCGGATGTTTCCTCAGGATAGGTTGGGCGCAGGTGCGTTTACAGTGCTGTTTAAAAATACTCAAGAGGGTGAGAGAAAGGAGATAGATGTAGAGGTTTTATCTACGATTTGGATGAACACAAACCGCGAGGACATTAACGAGTAATATCATGTCTGGAAGTTCGTAGTGAGGAATGCGCGTCCTCTCCACTAAAGCAACGTGAGTTCGACGAAACCTAACCCCAACCCCTTCCCTACAAGGGAAGGGGCAAAAAATCCGCAACGCACGTACGAGCATAATAGGCTTTTTAAGCCTCTCCCCGCTTCGGGGAGAGGTTTGGAGAGGGGTCAAATCAGGATATATCGAACTCACGTTAAAGCAAGGACTAAAGTCCTTACTACAAAAATCAACCACAGATAAATACAAAAAAACACAGATATGTAAGATTTATCTGTGTCTATCTGTCAGAAGCACTTTGCACGGGGCTTCTGCTAAATAAAATTTTTAGCTAGCTACAACTTGAATGTTGACTGTTGCTGTCACGTCAGAATACAGCTTAATTTCAGCCTCATAAGTACCTAACTGACCAATATCGGGTATGGTAATACCACGCCGATCTACTTCCAGTCCTGTGGTTTGTTGAATGACATCTGCCACGTCTTGGCTGGTGACAGTACCGAAAATAGCTTCGCCTTCACCAGCCTGCTTCGCAATTTTGAAGCTTTCAACTTTTTCCAAAGCTGCTTTTTGCTCTTGGGCTTGTTGCTTCAATTCTAATTGCCGCTGGCGTTCTAACTCGCGGCGACGTTCGACTTGCTTGAGAATACCAGGAGTGGCACGAGTTGCCAAACTTCTGGGAATGAGATAATTACGAGCATAGCCAGGAGCAACTTCTACTAAGTCGCCAGATTTGCCTAGCTTGATGATATCTTGAGTTAAAACTAACTGTACACGTTTCGCCATCGTTGTTCTTTTTTCTGTGCTTTCTCTAAAATCTTAATTGCTTGGGCAACAGCCGGATAGTTCGCTAGGAGTGTAGCTGTCTTCCAAGGAGCTTTGCGTATAGCCCGAAACTTACAAATCATAGCGAAATGTAGGGCGCGATCGCAACTGTTCCCTACACGAAAAATCAATTTAGTGTCAGAAGTCAGAAGTCAGAACTCAGAACTCAGAACTCAGAACTCAGGAGAAAAAACTTACATCACCAAGGTTTGAACCTATTTCTAACTGTATAGTTATTTCTGTCGTCCCATACTACTTTCTAAGCGTCCTTGTATTGTATCCTTTAGCAAAGACTAATGACTAATGACAAATATGTAGAGACGCTTCAAACAGCGCGTCTCTACAATGACTAAAATTTATCTTTCATTCCTCGTATCCAGGCAAAGGTTTGCACGGAGTCGCGACTGTTAGCAGCTGATTGTAATGCTGGTTGCTCCCAGCGTAAAAAGGGATTTGTGCGTTTTTCCACCCCCAAAAGCGAGGGAACAGTCGCTTCTTTCCGACTCCGGGACGCCTTCACCTCGTCGTAACGCCTTTGTAAGTCGGCGTTTTGTGCATCTACGGTGAGGGCGAATTGCAGATTTTTCAGAGTGTATTCGTGGGCACACCAGACGCGGGTATCATCAGGTAATGAGCGGAGTTTGCTTAAGGAGTCTACCATTTGCGTTGGTGTCCCTTCAAACAAGCGACCACAACCACCAGCAAACAGAGTATCGCCGCAGAATAACTCACCCGTCTCACCTGGGTTTTCTGGAGGAAAATAATAGGCAATATGAGCGCGAGTATGTCCCGGAACGAAGATCACCTCAGCTGTTCTTTGTGCAAATTCGACGCGCGAG
Source organism: Scytonema sp. HK-05 (assembly GCF_963872035.1). NCBI lineage: Bacteria > Bacillati > Cyanobacteriota > Cyanophyceae > Nostocales > Scytonemataceae > Scytonema > Scytonema sp. HK-05. Next base: position 19,554 of record NZ_CAWMYC010000149.1, on the reverse strand, counting down.
CCTTCTTGTAAAAACACCTGCTGTCCTGGTATTCTCCCTTTATCCTCAGCCCCACCATAAACTGTCACTTGGGGGAATTTTTGAATGAGCTGGCGGTTCCCTCCTACATGGTCATTATGATGGTGCGTGTTAAAAATCGCCACCAACTCAGCTTTTAGTTCTGCAAGTTGCTTTAATACTGGTTCAGCCTCAGCCGGATCGACGACGGCGGCGATGTTTTGCTTTGGCTCGTGCAGCACAAAGATGTAATTATCTGAAAGTGCAGCCAGACGGATTACCTGCATTTGCTGTTACTCCCTCACTTTAGTATTTATCAACAATGCTATGCAAAAGAAGCGTCAGGGCTACCTGCACAAGTTAGATCAACTATATTATAGCTTTACCCTTGCATTAAAAATGATGATTCACAAGCGTAATTTTACGCAATTCATGTTATAATTCTTTCCGCCCCCTTCTACGTCTTATCCATGAAATTCTTTGTTAAGTGCTAATTCTTTTTGGAGGAAAAAAATCAATGAATTCCAATTAGTAATATCTTATATCATCCAGTAACAAAAGTATGTTGTTGTGCGTTGACTTAAAGTTGTAATTTTTCCGAGACAATTAGAGACCATCAGAGACAAAAGGAATAATTTATAAATGACACCATTAGTATCAATTATTGTTAATTGCTTTAACCAAGGTTGCTACCTTGAGCGTTCAGTAAAAAGTGTCTTATCACAAACTTTTGCTGATATTGAATGTGTGATTGTGGATGATGGTTCTACTGATAATACTCGTCAGGTGGCTGAGGAGTTGATGAATCTAGATCCGCGAGTTAAATACTACTATAAGGAAAATGGCGGACTACCCTCATCTCGTAATTTTGGTGTTCAAAAAGCACAGGGTGAATGGATACAATGCCTAGATGCTGATGATTGGATTCATGAAGACAAAATTAGATTTCAATTAAGCTATTTAGAACAAGTTAATGTCAATGACGATATAGTCTTTTACTCCGATTATGAACGAGTGTTTATAGATGCCTACCAAAACATTGCGAACACTCAGGAAAATGTTATTGGTTTCCTGACGAAAGACGAACTCATTCAACGTTTACTCATTCCAGATTTCCTAGCGGATTCACCTCATCCCGCTCTCCAGCAAGCTATGCTGATGAAAAAAAGCATCTTAACTAAGACAAAGTTTCCGGAATACCTGAAAGCACTAGGGGATAGATATTTTGCTATAGATATTTTAATGGCGGGTGCCAATTTCATTTACACTCCCATGATTGGTGCTTACTACACAAAGCATCAATCAAACCGAACCAATAATTGGAAGTACATGACAAACTACTATATTATTTTTTACGAAACCGTAGTAAAAAATTACCCGCAATTGAACAAACTATGTAAGATAGGTTTGGAACTTTTCTTAGAAGAAGCCATTAAGGATAAAGAAGAAGAAAATTTTGAGAGATTACTACAAATAGTTCCTATGCCTGTTTATCTTCTCGATAAAAAAATCAAGTTCAACAATAAAGCTCAACTCAAAATTTTCAAAGCCTTCAGGGAAATCATACCCAGTTTCTTACTATACGAACAGTATCGCGGTCCCCGCTCAAAGAAAGTGATATCTATTGTGTCTAAGCAACTCAACTTTGTCAAAGCAGCATTAAATTTATCTCAGCGACCGTTCGTGTGATTTGAATATGTTCAATCATCAAATATTATCCTTGAGTAAAGTAAATGATTACTGGCATCAAAAGTAAGCTCAAAAATTTGCGTAATCAGGTAAAAAGAATACTTGCTAGACCAGCATATACAATACCTTACGCTCGTTCTTACATAAAATATTTAATGAGTAAATCGCAACCTAAGCCATCTCCAACCGAGGGTTTAGAACAGTATGACTTAGTTTTTGTCGTCTTGGATTTGGCGAAGGGTTGGATACTTGAAGCTATATGTAGAGAGATTGCAACTTACTTTCCCGGTAAATATTGTTTTCATTATTCAGAATCTTCTCTACCTCCATCTAAAGCTTACTTTTTCGCTCATTACTCTTTTGTGCCAGTCTGTCTAAAACAAAATCCATCTATTTGGGGAAGTAAGATATTCGTTTGGCACACTCATCCCCGCTCAGACCTTAATATCGGTAACGATGAACTGATCTATGCGCTCAATAAAGCTAGTAAGGTTATATGTATGTGCTCGCAATTTGCTAGACTTCTTATCTCACAAGGAGTGAATTCTCAAAAGGTCACTTATATATTGGGAGCGGCTGATCCCGAAATTTTCCAACCGCATCAACGTCATAATAATGCTATTGGCTTCTGCACAGCCTTTTATTACCGGAAAGAACCTGACCGCATTTTTAACATCATCAAAATGATGCCCCACAGAAAATTCATTCTGCTTGGTAAAGGATGGGAGAAATACCAGAAATTTCCGGAAATGAAAGCTTTGCCAAACTTTTCTTATATTGAAGCTCCCTACTCGGATTATCCCAAATATTATGCTTTAATGGACGTTTTTGTTTCGCCTGCCAAGCTAGAAGGAGGTCCAATTCCTTTGGTTGAGGCGATGATGTGCAATGTTGTTCCCGTCGCCAGCAAAACAGGGTTTTCTCCGGATCTCATTGTTCATGGCGAGAACGGACTTCTGTTTGACGTTGATAGTTCTATTGAAAAAATATGCGAACTGATTGACAAAGCATTTGAAATTCAAACAGATGTCAGAAAGACTGTTGAGCATTTAAGTTGGAAAAACTTTTCTCTCGAATTCCAGAAACTTCTAAAATAAGGTTTTGTAAACAGTAAGTAACATGAAAGCAAAAAAGCCTCTTGCTCTTGCTGTGCCTTATTTGCCATTTAGAGAACGGTTTATTTAATAAATATGAAGGTTTCATTAGTTGTCAGTGATTTAAGCGGTGGTGGCAGCGTTCGTGCCTTTTTGCTTGCACAAGTCCTGAGAAAGCTTAACTATAAAGTAGAAATTGTCGGCTTTATTTTTGGGAAAGAATTGTATGCAATTCCTCCCGATGGCATCAATATTATTTCTATCCCTGGCGAAAACTATCCTCAATTTTTTAGCGCTAGTAAGCAACTTCTGCAAAAAATAGATGGAGATATTATTTATGCAGTAAAACCCAAGTCTACGAGTTTTGGTGTGTCTTTACTTAAGAAATTTAGGAGCCGTCGTCCTTTACTTTTAGATATGGATGACTGGGAACTGAGTTGGCATGGGGGTTTTGATTGGAAGTATAGTCCGAGTCTTAAGCAATTTGCCAGGGATATCTTAAAGAAAGATGGTGCATTGAGATTTCCCGATCATCCACTTTATATACAATGGATGGAAAGCTTAGTGCCAAAGGCAGATGCGGTAACAATAGATACTGAGTTTCTTAAAGAACGCTTTGGCGGTGTTTATGTGCCTAATGGTAAAGATACTGCCATGTTTGACCCGAGTAAGTACGATCCAAAGGTAAGCAGAGAGCGTTATGGTCTCTCTAACTATCGAATTTTAATGTTTCCGGGAGCACCACGACCGCACAAGGGCGTTGAAGATGTTTTGATGGCGTTGGATCGGTTGAATCAGTTAGATTTAAGACTGGTGATTGTGGGTGGCAGTCCTTACGATGACTATGATGATAAACTCATTCAAAAATGGGGACGTTGGATTATCAAGTTACCCAAGTGTCCTGTTGAAGTTATGCCTCTTGTTGTAGCAGCAGCTCACGTTGTGGTTGTTCCCCAGCGAGATACGATAATCGCTCGCGCCCAATTTCCCCTAAAGTTAACAGATGGAATGGCAATGGCTAAACCTGTATTATCGACCAGAGTAGGAGATATTCCAGAAATTTTAGGTGAAACTGGTTATTTAGTTGACCCTGATTCTCCCGAACAAATTGCAGAGCAAATAGATTTGATATTTCAGAATTTAGATTCAGCAAACGAGCGAGGTTCAAAGGCGAGAGAAAGATGTGTAGAAAAATATAGCCTCTATGCTATGGCATCTATCCTAAAGTCGGTAATTGCTCGCTTGTGAGCATTTATAGTGGGTGATTTTAAATGGGGTATTAACTATATTGAACTGTCTGGAAAGTTAGGATTATGGTTGCAATTGTGTTTTGACAAAACAGAGATATGAAGATTATTAAGTTTAATTTCTCGGAGAATTGGCAAATTCAAAAATAAATTGATGAAGAATGTTAACACTAAGTAAATTGTAATATAAATTTCTAATGTCTAGCAGCAAGCTACTACTAAGATTTGCTAAACCATATCCAGGTCTGATTCTCATAACGATAATGTTGGGATTTTCTGGAGCTTTATTTAATGGTTTAAGCACTGCTCTGATTGTGCCAGTGATTTTAAGAATTGTGGGACAACAAGTGGATTTAAGCAGTGCTCCTGGCATTATCAAAAAAATGTTGTTACCCTTTGATAATGTTCCAGAAAATTACCGCCTCTGGGTGATGGGAGGAGCAATTATATGCGCAATTGCTTTAAAAAATTTAGCAAGTTACGCCAGTACTTTGTCATCTAGTAGTTTAACGCGCAGGCTGACTTCTGATATGCGGGAAGCAGGCTTGCTGTTATTACTAGAAGTTGATATAGATTATTACACCAAGATGAAAGTAGGTGATTTAATCAATCGCCTTGGTGGAGAACTAGGTCGTGCTACAAGTGCTATAGGTAATACGGTAAAATTAATTGTCCTGGGAATTACAATTTTAGTTTTCGTCGGGTTGCTGCTATCAATTTCCTGGGAGTTGACGATTGCTGCTACGATTTTGCTATCTTTGGTGACGTTAATTAATCAGTTTGCCATTGCCCGTTCTAAAAAGTTCGGCAAGGAACTAAGCGATATGTCTAAAGCATATTCAATCGCTGTTTTAGAAACCTTGAACGGAATTCGTTTGGTAAAGGCAACGGGTAATGAAGAAAGAGAATATCAACGCATTAAGAAATTAATTCGCGATCGCGAAAAAGCAGAATTTGAATCTCAGGTGAATTCTGAGGCGATCGCACCAGTCAGCGAGGTCATGGGCATTACAGCCTTACTACTGATTGTCTTTCTGAGTCGCGCCTTCTTTGCAGACCAGATTAGCTCTCTTTCAGCATTACTACTCACATATTTATTGGTGCTGCTGCGACTGTTACCGCTTATTTCTCAGTTAAATACCATTCGCAGTAGCTTTGCCAGTACTGCTTCCAGTGTGGAGATGGTGATTGACTTTTTAAGCTGGGAGAATAAGCCGTTAATGAGTACTGGTAACATTGCCTACACAAAATTAGAGAAGGGAATCGATTTCAGCCACATATCCTTTTCCTACCCCGGTCATGACAAGCTGGTACTTAAGGATGTAAATTTATACTTACCTAAGGGCACAACTCTGGCTTTGGTAGGTAGTTCTGGTGCGGGTAAATCAACGATGGCAGACCTTTTACCCAGATTTTATGACCCCATATCTGGCTGTATTACCATCGACGGTATCGATTTGCGCGAGTTCGACCTGAAGTCGGTGCGAAAAGCAATGGGAGTTGTCAGTCAAGATACCTTCCTGTTCAATGACTCCGTGCGGAAGAACATTGCTTATGGACGACCGGAGGCGACAGACGAAGAAATCATGATTGCAGCCACGCGGGCGAATGCTTATGAGTTTATTATCAAATTGCCCCAGGGATTTGACACCCAGATTGGCGATCGCGGCGTGATGTTGTCTGGGGGACAAAGACAACGCCTAGCAATAGCGCGTGCTTTGCTACAAGATCCGGAAATTCTCATTCTCGATGAAGCAACCAGCGCTTTAGATACCGTTTCCGAACGCCTCGTGCAAGCTGCAATTGATGACCTCAGTCGCGATCGCACCACCTTAGTCATTGCTCACCGCCTTTCCACAGTCCAAAAAGCTGATCAAATAGCGGTATTAGATCAAGGACGTGTGGTAGAGGTGGGAACCCATAAAGAACTTTTAGAAAAGGGTGGTTACTACTCGCGCCTCTACTCAATGCAATTTGCCGATAAGCCGCAAGCTAGCACCAAACACCAGCAAAGCTTAATCCGCATCTCTTACGAACTTCGCACGCGGCTTAACTCAATGCTTGGCTTTTTACGCTTATTAATTGATGATATGGCAGACAATCCTCAAGAGCGGCAGGAATTAATTGAAGAATCCTACAAATCAGCCTTGAAAATTCTCAACACCATTGATGTTTTTGAAGATGTTGTTAACTTGCAAGTCAACTGCCAATCTTTGGGAGTAGCAGAGCAAAATCAGAGCGTAGGTACCCTAAATCAAATCTTGAAGGTCAGTTGCAATCAGTTTCGGATAACTCTTAATCCCGTACTAAGCTCTCTTAATTCCCTAGCCGATGATTTGATAGACACGCCCCAAAAACAAAATAAATTAATTGCAGAAGCTTATCAATCTGCCATAGCTCTGCTCGATAAATTAGAGTATTTTGAGGATAGTGTTAAAGTAAAATCATGAAAAATGCAACTTTAAAAAAACACTATAATTTTTTCATTATAGACGAGTTACCCAAACCAGAGGCTCACGTAGTTCAGTCTGTTAATGCGGCAAACGCAGCAGCAAACTTGGGTATATCAACAGTTTTGGCGTATCCTTACAAAGGACTAGCAAGTTTCAACCCAGTTAATTTAGCTTATCCTTTTCGACCAAAAAAACCGCCAGCAGAATTTGTCACATATTACAACTTTCAGGACAAGCTAAAAGTTGCTCCCCTACCAATGCCTTGGCCTATTGACCATATCAAAAGTAAATTTACTGACTCTAACACCGTTGCCACAAAATATTATTTCCCGTTCCATATCCTTTCTAGAACTAAACTTGTCCACGCTTGGAACTGGAATTTCGTGAAAGCAGCAATTAAAAATGGCGTGCCAGTCATTTACGAACACCACCACCACGAAGATAAGCAATTTGAACCGGAAATTGTCAATCATCCGCTGTTTCAAGTTGCTGTAACAGTTGCCGATACAGTCCGAGAAAGCATGATCCAACACGGAATGCCACCGGAAAAACTAATTAAGCTGCACAATGGTTACAATCACTCGTTCATGGTGAGACAGCCGGAAAAAGCGGCAGAATGGCGCAAAAAACTGCTGCAAGGACGCTTGCATTTGGTAGTTTATTCGGGAGCGCTACAGAATTTTAAAGGCATTGATGTCCTAATTGATGTTGCTGGGCAAATGCCAAATATTCAATTTGTCTGTGCAGGCGGTAATACAAAAGAGGTTGCACATTATCAGCAATTAGCTCAAGAAAAGCAGGTTAACAACATTACATTTTTGGGCTACATCTTGCACAAGGATTTACCATCTTTGCTGCAAGCAGCCGATATTTTGGCTCATCCCCATTGTTCAGGCTATGCCGCAACTTTCACATCTCCCATGAAGCTATTTGACTACTTAACCTCTGGGAATCCCATTGTAGCGACGGAAATTCCCTCGTTAATGGAGTTTAAAAATACGAAGGCGATCGCTGCTTGGTGCGAACCAGATAATCCCAGCAAATTTGCTCAAGCAGTGGCGCAGGTTTTAGAAACTCATCCTAGGAAAATTGAAGGATATCAAGATAGTATCAATTTTGTTAAGCAGTTTTCTTGGGAAAATCGAGCAGCAAAAATTTTGAGTTACGTTAATGAATCTTTTCGCCCACCTATTCTTGCATGAGAAATTCGTAAAAACTAACAAATGTACAGACGCGCCATGACGCGTCTCTACAACTAACCACTAAAAACTAAAAAAATGGCTATACAAACTGTTGGTATGATTAGCAGCTATCAAAATCTTGATAAAAGATGCGATTGGCTGTGGCAACAAACGCCTCATCAATTTGGTGTTTGGGGCAATATACAAATCCAGGCGCTTGCACCCAAGCCAGATTTTTTGCTGATGTATCAATTTGATTTTCCCCAACCTACACAGAAAAAATCTTGGTTAAATTCGTTTCGCAAACAACAGCAAAAATCTCAATTAAACATCGATTCTTTACTACGCGGCGTCAGCAAAGAACAAGGGATTTATCTGCTGCGAGAACCACCATTAGATGAAGTTGTTGAAAGAAACAAACAGAATTATCAGCAAGCGCAGAAATATTGTGGCTACGTTTCCGGACCCGATGATTTTGCTCCCACGCCTGATTATATGCCTGCAATTTGGTATCACAGCAACTCATTTCGGGAATTAAATGAAATGCCACCTCCAGAAAAGGTTGCATCTTGCAGTTGGATTACCTCCGGAATCAGCCGCACAGCTAACCATCGCCAACGATTACAGTTTTTGCAATCCTTACAAGCCAGTGGAATTAAGTTTGATTTGTACGGGCGCGGCTTACCTGCATGGGCGACAACACCACGAGAGTTGGGCAACAAATGGTACGGCATGGCACCCTATTATTACAATCTGGCAATTGAAAACTATGCTGACAATGATTGGTATGTCAGTGAAAAACTTTGGGATGCAATTCTTGCATGGTGTCTGCCAATTTACTATGGTGGACCAGCTGCTGATAAACTATTGCCACCAGGAAGTTTTCTGCGGTTACCCAGCTTGGATGAAAAAGGCATTGCCTACATACAAGAGGTGACTGCTACCCCTGATGCTTGGTATGCAGCAAAAGAAGCGATAAGCGAAGCCAGACAAATTATCCTCCACAAACTAAATCTGCTCAACTGGCTTTCAGAATTTGTTGCCAAATTCTCGTAACTTATTCTTACTTCCTTCCCGCTACAAGATTACCTATCTTTTTCTTGGCGTCCTTGGCTCAGGAGCGGTTTATTTAATTTGGTATTCTTTGGGTGGGATAAGAGTAGTTATTTGGCAATCTCCCTTTGTCCCCTAGTCCAGAAAGATATGGATGGTATTTGTACCCTCGCTAATGACCGAGTTTACGACCAACTCGTTGCCCTACTCAATAGCATCGAGGCAATTTATGGCCAAGAAATGCCCGTTTGCGTCTATCCCTACGACGACAACACAGCCCAAATTGCTGCGGAAATTGCTCGCCGCCCTAATGTACAACTTTACGATCATCAAGATTCAATTCAGCAATGGGATGAGTTTGTCCGCAATATTTGGGATACTCATCCTACGGCGCAGGAACATTGGCGGCAAATTGGTAGTGACAAATATCATCGAGTCGGCACCCATAGGCGTTACTGTGCCTTTGATGCTCCTTTTGACCGCTTTGTATACATGGATGCTGATACTTTATTAATGAGTTCCTTAGAGCCAATTTTTGCTCAAGTCAATCAATATGACTGGGTGGTGTATGACTTCCAGTTTAAAGATTTATCTCATGTCTATAATACCTCATCGACTAAATTAAAAGAATTATTTACACCAGAAAGACTGCAAACAGAAATATTTTGTTCGGGCTTTTATGCTTGCAAAAAAGACATATTTGATGCTCAAAAGCGTTCATGGCTGCTGGAGAAATTGCGGCAAGGAGAAGCAGAAGTTCTCTATGATATGGCTCCCGACCAAACCATTCTTAACTACATGGTCATGCGGTCAGGCATTTCTAGCTATAATTTTGCTCATTATCTTCCTGAAAATGAAAGAACTGGCTGTTGCGTTACCTCTCCTCATTTTCAAGCAAGAGACAATATCTTGTATGACAAAGGCAATAGGTTAACTTATATTCACTATATTGGTTTGTCGTCTAAGTTGTTTAGCCGCGTTTGTGCTGGGGAAAATATTGATTTTCCTTACCGGCAAATTTTCTTGCACTATCGCTATCTGCACGAACCAGACAAGCAACCAAAGTTCAAGAGTAAGCCAAAAGCTTACAATGCACCTCCAAGTTTAGCTACGCGTATTTTACGAAAGATAGGATTAGCAGGTTGAGGATTATTCAATGACTAGGGGAATTTATATTATTGCTAACGATAAGGTGACTGACCATGCGATCGCACTACTCAATAGTATCCGGTTGCATGATAAAGAAACACCAATTGTCATGATTCCTTACGATGACAATTATCACGGCATTGCAGATACACTTAACCAGCATTATGGAGTAAAAATATACGAAGATTTAGATTTCATCGATAGATTATCAAAAAAATTACATGATGTTTTTGGAAGTAAGTTTTTTGCCCGTCCCAATCAATTTCGCAAGCAAGCTTGTTGGTTTGGACCGTTTGATGAGTTTTTGTACATAGATACAGATATAGTTGTCTTTGAAAAAATTATTGACAATCTTAACTATCTGGCTAAATACGATTTTATTTGTTGTGATTATCAACATGTAGGAGGCATTAAGAATGTCTTCACACAGCAAGTTTTAGAAGAAAAAGTATTTACTGAAACTGAAGTTAAAGATATTTTCAACGGTGGTTTTTGGGGTTCAAAGAAAAACATCATCTCAGAACAGGATTTGTATGAAACCTTTGCTGAGTGCGCCGCCCATCCACAATACTTTGATTTTTCCCAGAAAACTTCCGACCAACCGATTATTAATTATATGCTCCTCAAGCGGATTGCGCGCCGCTTCAACATTGTCCGCAGAGAGGGTAAAGCACCAGGAAATTGGGGAGGAAGCCCTCATTTTCAGACTCAGGGAAATATACTGATTGACCCTTCAGTTAATCAACCCCTACAATATCTCCACTGGGCTGGTATTCGGATTGAACCTGGTTGTCCCTACTGGGAAATTTGGGAATATTACCGCAATCTTAATCCTGCATTGCCACCTGCAGTTTTCCCACCAAAAGCTAAGAAAAGTCAGTGGCAGCAAACATTGGATAATCTGAAGAATCAATTAAGGCAAATCAAAGCTAAGTTATAGCTCAATACGCTTGGTGATAAGACCAAAACTGTTATCAAGTTTTGTAGGGTGTGTTGTCGCGTAGCGCAACACACCATTCCAGATTTTCGGTGCGTTAGGACTAATGTCCATAACGCACCCTACTAATACCAATTCTAAAAATGATTGCTACAAATGAATACCTTGGTAGGGGCACGGCACTGCCGTGCCCCTACTCCATGTGTCGCATTATTTACGCCTGCTTAGTTTAAAGTCCAGGAGATTAAACAAGAGTGCAAAAGCCAATTCTATGAAAATGAAACCACAAATTAACACTAGTTATTCATCTGTGTCCATCTGTGTCCATCTGTGGTTCTAAATTCTAAATACGGAAAGAATGCAAAAATCTTATGATAGATTGCTAAAATCCCTACATAGCTTGGTTTTTCAAAGTCTTAAGCATTCTTTTAAGTGAGCTTTTCCTAACGCACCTGATTGCTTGAGGGACATCTAGCCACTGGCGTTTTCTTTGATTTGCTTCTGGATAATCTTCCAAAACATTTTCGACTGGCAACAAAAACATTCTAACTTGGTAAATATTGCCCCGTTTACGATACTTATAGATGCCAATTTCCTGAGTTTCCACCTGACCGATAACTCCGGCTTCTTCCCACGCCTCTTTTGCTGCGGATTCGGGTGGACTCATTCCATTGGAGATACCCCCTTTCGGCACGACCCAGTCTTGACGGTTACGGGTTGTAATCAGCAAAACTTCGATTTTTCCGTTTCTGACTCGATATGGAATTACCCCTGATTGCTTAAGTATTTTGCTATCTTTCTGGCTCATGTAATTCTGATTCCTTTGATATCAATATTATTTTTATTGAGAAAGTACCTTTTTGTGAATGTCCTTGACTTTCTATCAAAAGAAGAATTTAATGTTAAGTTTTTTTGTAAACAGAAATACAAGCCTGAATATTTTATACTTACCTGATGTCACTCAACTAATTTTTCATATATGCTTAAGATAACTGCTAAAACTACCAACTTCACTCAGCAAATATCTACCAGAGGGTAGTTTTTTTTACCCAATTCTTTTAGCTACATTTTATAGAACCTAACGCCAACAAGAATAATAGAGGCGCTATCTTATGAGTCAAGAGCAAAAAGATTTTTGCTTCTGTACATTAGCCTTGGGCAAAAAGTATCGCCTGCTTGCTCAACAGTTAGCTAAGGATTTAGAAGAAAATTCACCAGGCACTTCCATCGTAATTTACACAGACGAACCCGAAGATTTTAAAAGTTACGGTAATACTTTAGCGTATAAACATCAACAACAAGGCATTCTTCTTTGTTATCATGATAAACGTTTTGTTCTAGCCAAAGCTTTATCAATTTTTCATGCAGCTATTTATATTGATGCAGATACTAGAATATTATCTAGAGTTTCGGATAATGTAGACTGGCAACCTGGAATCACGGCAGGTCATTGGGAGAATTTAATTGAACATATCAGCAAATATAGCCCTGAGAGATTAGAACCTTTAAAGAAGGTAGCATCAAAGTTAAATTTCCCTTTAGAAAATACTAAATATATCGGAGAATCTTTATTTGTTATTGCTCGAGATGAGGGAAGAGAAAGCAAATTTTTTGAGCAATGGGGGATGATTGGCAGGTATTTGGAATTGAAAGGTGTTCACTCTGGTGAAGGCAATGCTATGGGATTAGCTGCTGCTCAGGTAGGATGGACTGTTAAACAAGAAGGTTGGCAAGTCATCAAACAAGCTGTTAACCATATAGGGGCTTCTATGGCCTACACGCAGGAAACATATTGGGATAAATGGAAAATGAGGCTTGGTTATCACTACCGACTCAATTTAGCTAGGCTAGCGGCATTGAAGGATTACGACTTTTTCTATAAATAGATACAAAATTAATCACCATCTTTCTTTATGACTAGCTATCGGTAGTAGAAATCAAAATTCTTTAATGTTTGAATTCTTAAATTCAAAATGTTATAAGAAAATTTCATACTTTTAACGATTTTCTCTACAATTCGTTTAAAAAAAGAGCGATTTGGGTGTTCCAGCATTTGCTGCTGCTCAAAATAGATCGACATTTGTTCCATCTTCGACTGTCCCTTTTGAATTTTCGTTAATTCGGTTCTATCCTTAAAAAAGGTAATGCCCTCCATCGCACTCCATCTTACTGGCAAACCTGCCTTAGCAGCAGCCAAACCTATTGCATTTCCTTCTCCATCATAAACTCCATTGAATTCGTAATATGGTGCAATTTTTTCCCATTCCCTAAGAAACTCTATCTCCCTTCCAGAATCCTTTGTAACGGCAAATAAATACTCGTAAACAAATTTAACTTCTTCACTTTCTAGTTGTAAATTTAACTTGTTTGCAGCTTTCTGAGTCACTTGAAATTCTTTACCAAGTTTGGCATTAGCAGTTCCAGCAAGAACTGTGGCATACTTTTTGGGCATACTGTCACACCCTCTTGCCGTTATTCCTGGTAATTGAAGCCATTTCATTTCTTGTGGAACAACTGGTGCTAAAATTCTCATATCTGCATCTAGAAATATGCAGGAATTAAACATAGACAAAGATTTTTCTATGACAAATCTTTTATCGTGATAACATTTAACACCTTGTTGTCTATGTTTGAAGGCAAGAACATTAGATTGCTCGCTAAAGTCATGGGGATGATCAGTTAAAACGACAAAAGAAGTATGAGGTGAGTATTTCTCTATATCTTTTGCTAATAACAATGCAAGACCACGATATTTTGTACCTAATGCTAAGGTACAAAAGCAAAATTTTGGTTCTGCTTGAGTCATAATTTTTATTTAAAAAAAGTAAAATTTTGAAAAAATTATCTAACTATATTCTTTATTTATATAGAAAACACCTATCTAATTAGGTATTTTTCATTTTTAGTAATAAAATAATCATGATATAAAAATATTTTTAAATATAAACAGGGTAGGCACTGTCCACCCAGAAATCAACTGGTTAGCAGCGCCCACCCTATATGTAGATAGTCATTCTACTAAGAATCTAAATCTAGAGCTTGTATTCCTTGGCGTTCTACGAAAGCCAGCATACTTCCCAACTGTAACCAAACGAGCAAGCAAGTGAGAAGAGCGACTGGTACACCAACTGCATAGGCAAGTAAGGGCGGAAAGCCAAATATTTCAAAACCTGAACAGAGAAATAGACCAACACCAGCAGTAATTCCTAAAAATGGCACAGATAAATTTCTACTTGCTATACGAGAGCCAGAACTTTGTGCACCATCGTTTTGCCATTTCTGCACAATTGATTTAAGTGTTCCGGCTAACGCTGCACCCGAGGCTAATGCTGCAAACAATCCAACAACTAACAGAACATAAGGCGGTTGTTCAGGGTAATAGTACATGAAAACTCCTGATAGGTATTGGGTAAAGAATTATGAATTCTGAATTATGAATGATAAAGAAATTTTTTCATAATTCATGACTGATAATTCATAAATTTTTCAAGGTTTTCGGTAAAATAGCAGCGACTCCCTCTCTGGAGAACCCTGTTAAAACTCCAATCGCTACGTTTAACAAGCGAGTCGGTTTTAAGTCATCTTTAACCAGATTCCACAAGCGTTGGACTTCTTCTGTATGAAGGCGATCGTCTTCAGTCAGCGCAAGCACCAACTGTTTCTGGAGAAACTTGCCTTCATCAGACAGTAGATATTGCAATCCCAATTGAGCCGTGGGTAATACGTCAAAGTTACTATCAGTACGGGCGATCGCAATCAAATTCTCTAACCGATGCCACTGGAATTTCCCATCTTTGAACAGCACATTGAGCAACCGTCGTCGCAGTTCTGGAGATTCTCCTGTTAGCAAGCGCCTTGCCACATAAGGATACGCCACTTCAACAAGCTTGAATTTTGGATTGAGGCTAAGAGCAATTCCTTCCTGCGTCACCACAGAACGAATAATCAAAGCAAACTGTGCTGGGATTCGGAAAGGATATTCATACATCAGTTCCGAGAAATGATCGGTGATGGTTTTGAGGTTAAAATCCCCTACGTTTTTGCCAATAGCATTATCCAGAACTGTTTCTAATGCTGGTATAATCGGGCGAATATCCGTATCTGGAGTCAGAAAACCTAGCTTGACAAAATCTTTGGCTAATTCGTCGTATTCTTTATTGACTACGTGTACGAGTGCATCTACCAAAGTTTCTTTTGTGATTTCATGCAACTGATCCATCATGCCGAAGTCTATGTAAGCCATACGACCGTCGGGCATAGCAAATAAATTGCCTGGATGGGGGTCAGCATGGAAGAAACCGTGTTCTAAAAGCTGTTGCAAACCTGCGGTCACGCCAATTTGGATGATTCTCTCTGGATCTAAACCTGCTTCGCGGATACTGTTTGTTTGGGTAAGTTTGAAGCCGTTAATCCACTCTAGGGTTAAAACGTGGGTATTGGTGTAACGCCAATATATACCTGGTACTTTAACCTGAAGGTCGTCGCGGAAGTCATTGGCAAATTTTTCCGCATTGCGGGCTTCGTTGATGTAATCTATTTCCTCAAATAACTTGGTGCCAAACTCGTCCACAATCATTGTCAGGTCATGACCTAAGTTTAAGGGCAACCAAGGACCTAACCAACCAGCCGCCCACCGCAGGAGATAAAGGTCAAGTGTGAGAGTTGGGCGTAAGTTGGGGCGTTGTACCTTCACCGCCACTTCTTCGCCGGTGATCAAACGACCGCGATAAACTTGACCTAAGCTAGCCGCAGCCACGGGAGATGGCGATAACTCGCTAAAAATTTCGTCAATTGAACGTTCTAGTTCGGTTTCGATAATTTTGTAGGCGAGTACATTATCAAAAGGTGGTAACTGGTCTTGCAGCTTCACCAGTTCGTCTAGGTAATCTTTGCGGATCAGGTCTGGTCGCGTTGACAGGGCTTGACCAACTTTAATGAAGGTCGGACCGAGGCGGGTTAGCAACTGCCGCAATTGGATAGCTCGTTTTAACTTGTTTTGCTCCTCTTGATTTCGCCATTCATCCCACTTGAGACTAAGAATAAATACCGCAAAAAACCAAACTATCTTGATTGCCCGCGCCCAAGCGAGCCAGGGACGGTAGCCGTAGTAACGGGCGATCGCCTTGGGGTCGTAGCGTCGATTCTCTTGTTGTGTAAGGGTCTTTTCATTCACTCCCTTATCTTCCTCTTATATTGAAAAAGGTTTTGCTTTTTTTGAGCCGAACAAGGGCATCCTTCAAGCTAAACAATTGCTTTGTAGGCATTTCCTGTGTTGTCCCTTGTCATTCGGCTAATCTTTACTTAACGTTACTTTTTATCTTTTATTTTATATTAGTACATAAAAGTATAAATACTTATCTTACCTTATAGATAGAAAAAAATGTTTATTTCAGTAAGATAATCATATAAATGTGCGCTTTTTATCTTAAATTCTGACTATCAAAAGCTATAGAAAACCTAACTTGAATTCTATTGACAGAAATTACCGTCTCTGTTAGAACAATAATAACGTTGAAAGGTAGTATACTTTTACACTCAGATAATCTTTACCTGGAGTGAGGTTGCCCCAAGGGTACGTAACAACAGAAAAAATAAAGCAAAAGTACCCAATCACTAAAATCTTGGCATCTCTATTCATCTTTTAAACAGGCAATGTGTCCGTTGCAAATAGAGAAAATAAGTACACATCCATGAAACTTGTGGAGGTGGAATTGGTTTGTGTAGTTGCACTCTTTGTTGTAAACCACCTCAAACTAAAAGTTTTCTTTTTTGTGTAAATTTTTCTTTATAGGAATATAAATTTGAAAAATTTGCATTACGTTGTGTACGATGTTACGGACTAATTGACAGACATATTATTTGATGAGCCATGCCAAGAGCTAGCACTATTGCAGTAAATCATTGAGGAATGGCTTTTTCATGAGCATTATTCAACATCTGACAAGCCGTAAGCGGCAGCTTTACGGAGTTGCATTTGTCATTAGTGTCATTGCCACTCTACTTATTAGCTTGTTTGCAACCCCTAGTCCTAGCCAAACCCCTACACGCGACAAATTTCTTTGGCCATTTGCATCCACATCACCTTGGAATATGCCAATTGGCTCGAAGGCACGTTACATTCCCGCAAACATTGGAAAAGCGGGCTACGCTGGGGCAGATAGGGAATATTTCTTCAAACTCAAAGATGGAGACCCGTTGCGTCCAGTTTATGCTCCTGGTACTTGGGGTGAAGGACGCTGTACAGGTAAGAAATATTTGGATACCAAGCTACCAATTCCAGACGACCTCATCGTTCCAGACGCCACGAGCAAGCCATATAGCACCCCTAACAACGCATCAGCTTTTCTGATGCCTAATGGAAGAACCCTAGTGCAGCTTGAACCTCTCGCACGCTGTCAAAAAGGAGGTTCTATCTACGGTTGGCGTTTTCCAGATGTTGATATTTACGGCGATGGCATAGGCGGAGCACATTTTGGTTCTGGTCTTTCTTCGATTGGTGGTTCTATTCGCAAAGGTGAACTGACCAGCAACCAACCAATTCGTCACGCCTTAAAAGTTGTCATTTGGGGGAAAAAATACCTCTACTACTCTGCGTCTAATCCTGGATACCGCTGGCCCGCAGACCGGGCAGATGGAAATGCCGCCAAGCAATACCACGGTAAAAACCCCTCTTTAGTACAGGGGACACTACTCGCAATTCCTCCGAACGTTACCGAAAAAAATCTCAACTTGCAAACACCTGCTGCGAAAAAATTGTTTCGTGCCTTGCAAGATTATGGTGCTTATGTTGTTGATGACGCAGGCTGGGATGCTCACTACTTTGCAGTCGAAAAAGGAGCGACACAAGAGTTTCGCAACACCTTCGGCTACGATTTTGAGGGCTCAAGTGGTCCGTTTTATGAAGACTTTATGAAGCTATTTCAAGCACTTTCCATTGTTGATAATAATAGACCAAAGAGCATTGGTGGTGGTGGAACTCTCCGTGTCGCTCTTGCTCCGCCTATTGGGAACTAATCAGCGAGTGGACAAATCCATAAGGGGTGGGTCATGGCCACCCTAAAAATGCTACAACCAACACAAATCTGGATTGTTATCCAATCATTTTCCTGAAAAATCAAATTTGTCTTTGAGTCCACCGAAAATATAACGACCTTGAGTACTATCAAGATTTTGAAAACGATCTAAAACAGAATTGTTTATAGTATAATGTTTTACCTAAAGACTTCCAAAGATTTAGCTAGTTTAACCAGGTCAAAACTTTATAATTCTATAAATTTCTCTTTACTAAACGACTCTGAAAATAAGCCAGAAGGCAGAAAAAATAAGCATTTTCATCCCTGGTGCTGTAGTGAAAGTTCATAACCCACTCAACTACAAATATTTACAAATTCGCACTAGCTTGTGTACGATGTTACGGATTGATTGGCAGGCACATTATCTATAATGAGCCATGCCAAAAATAAGCACTACCACGGTAAATAGTTGAGGAGTGGCTTTTTCATGAGCATTATTCAACCTTTGACAAGCCGTAAGCGCCTGTCTTATACAGTTGCATTTGTAGCTGGTGTCATTGCCGCTCTACTTATTGGTTGTTTTGCAACCCCTAGCCTAAGCGAAACCTCTCCACGCGACAAATTTCTTTGGCCATTTGCATCGACATCGCCTTGGAATATGCCAATTGGCTCGGATGCGCTTTACATAAGCGCAAACATTGGAAAAGCACACTATGCTGGGGCAGATAACGAATACTTCTTTAAACTTAAGGATGGAGATCCGTGGCGTCCAGTTTATGGTCCTGGTGCTTGGGGTGAAGGACGCTGTACAGGCACGAAACCTATGGACATCTGGCTGCCAGTTCCAGACGACATGATCATTCCAGACGCTACGAACTATCCATATCACACCCCTAACAACCCATCAGCCTTTCTGATGCCTGATGGGAAAACCCTAATACAGCTTGAACCTCTTGCTCGCTGTCAACATGCAGGTTCAATCTATGGTTGGCGTTATCCAAATGTTGATATTTACGGCGATGGGATAGGCGGAGCACATTTTGGTTCTGGTCTTTCTTCGATTGGTGGTTCTATTCGCAAAGGTGAACTCACCAGCGACCAACCAATTCGTCACGCCTTAAAAGTTGTGATTTGGGGGGAAAAATACCTCCACTATTCTCACTCTAGTCCTAATCCTGGGTATCGCTGGCCCGCAGACCGGGCAGATGGAAATGCTGCCAACCAATACCACGGTCAAAACCCATCTCTTGTACAGGGGACACTATTGGCAATTCCCCCGTACCTAACCGAAGAAAGCCTCAACTTACAAACACCTGCTGCGAAAAAGTTGTTTCATGCCTTGCAAGATTATGGTGCTTACGTCGTTGACGACGCAGGCTGGGATGCTCACTACTTTGCAGTCGAGAAAGGAGTGACAGAAGAGTTTCGCAACTCCTTCGGCTACGATTTTGAGGGTTCAAGTGGTCCGTTTTATGAAGATTTTATGAAGCTGTTTCAAGCATTTTCCATTGTTGATAACAACGGACCAAAAAGCGTCGGTGGTGGTGGAACTCCCCGTGTCGCTCTTGCTCCGCCTATTGGAAACTAATTAGCGAGAAAGACAAATCAATCAGGAGTGGGTCATGCCCACCCTAAAAATGCTACAACTAACACGCATCCGGATGATCATTTGAGTTAACCAATCAAGTGCAACATTTAAGCTAAACAAATCAAACATTTCTATCTGAATCGATAACTATGG